>NZ_JAMYPU010000039.1:0-39207 GCF_040320535.1 Mesorhizobium sp. M0676 | reverse complement strand
AATCGAAGGCCGTGACTGGAACGCCCGCATGAATTCAGCAGCAGCAGCCCTCGGCCGGCCAATTTCAGACAACGTGACAAGCCCGACCAACAAGCCTATGTCGTCAAATCGCCAAACCGACGCGGCGAACTCGTGCTGGTCGGCAAGGCGATAGTGGCTGGAGCATCAACTCGGCCGACGAGAGTGGCCACACCATCCTAGACAGGATCGGCCGATATGCCCGGCATCGCCGCTCTGCAAAAAGCACAGCGGGCATCCAGACGTTGCCGGGTTGACTATGGGTGTCCGAACCGCGAAAAGAGGCCGCTCTTTATGAGTGGCGTGCGCTGGCAGTCTAACCCCAAGCCCCCCGCCCGGGCTGCCGGCGCGCTTCTAGGAACATCGAGGTAGATGACGAGACTCCGAACTACATTTCCAAAGCTATCGGTGGATTCACATTTCAAGCCCAATCGTTTCCTACAGCCAGGCGCGAACGTTCGACTGGAACATTCAGAATTCACATCAAGGTGCACCGCTGTTGCGTCCCGAACAGGTTCGGCTGCTCGATGACGAGTACGAGATTGTTCTCATCAAGGTCTGCCACCATTAAAATTGAGGAAGGTGCGTTATTTCTCGGATCGCATTCTGAAACGCATCTTTGAAAGCCAGACAGGCGCCCTCCCGGAGCCGGCGCCCTTGACGGGAGCAGAGGAGGCGCTCTCCGCAGAATCTCAACTCGGTGACCCGCTGTGTGAATTGGCGCAGGACTTTGACGATACAGTTTGATGTGAGGCTAGTATGAACCCGCGAAATAGTAATCCATCCCGTGTAACAGCTTTGTCGCAGGTGCAGGACGCCGGCTTGGAAGACGGGCAAGCGGTCCAGGCCCGGCGAGTGGGCTTTGAGCAGCACGTGTCCGAGGCGCTCCGGCCGCTGTTCGATGGTCGAGCTGACGAGCCGCCTACCGGTCCAGAGGAGCTTCTGCGACTGGAACAGGGGTTTCGCGTGGTGCTTCGGCGAGGGCAGGATCATCAAGCCGCCTCGTCTTTTTTCAGCGATCCAAGGATGCCCGCTGGACGGGATGACCCCAAGGGAAGCGTGTCGGACGCTTTCGCAGCAGCCGGCTCTAGGCACGCCGAGGCCGCCGCCCCGCCAGTGTTAGCTGCCAGCCAACAGCAGATCCGGCCCTCGCCAGTTGCGTTTGACCGGCCGGTATCATCCTCGGCTGCTGCAGGCGTGCGCTTGTATGCCCCTTCGATGATCTCTCGGAAGACCAGTTCCGAAAACTGCGATCAGTTGCCCGCCTTGTGCTGGCGCCTCGCCGTCGAGGTCGAAACGCCCGCGATTCAATGGAAGGTCAGCGGGCCATGGGGGCAGAGTGCAACGGTGTCTACACCGCCTATTTGAGGGGGAGAGGTACACTTGGCTTTCCTGTTCCAGCAGCATCCGGCCGCACACCGACGCGATGGGGAGCTAGAATTCAAATCGGACCTTCGCAAGGCACGCACCGCGGCTCAAACGCCGTTCGTTTGGGAAAAATGGCTCAGTACCGACAAAGCTTCTGTGATGGCCCTAGTGGCCTCGGTTGCGCTCTTGGTCGCGATACAGTGGCAAGACCCCCAGATCAACGAGGCGGTCCTAAGCGAACTGCGGACGATTCAGATCAACTACGCATTGCTCCAGCGAGACGTCGCCCGCGCCGACATGGTATTGGACTTCCGTTCCGTTGCTTCTACCGGGCAAGCATTAAAAAGGAACCTTCAAAACTACCAACGCCTTGTTGAGATTTCGCCCAATGAGAGCTCCGGGGTGCACTCCAGGTTGGTTGCACAGCTCAAAAAGTCCCTCGAAAACACAGAAGCTGCCATCTCGGCCTCGGCCGCGCAAAATGAGCTTCTGCAAAGCTCTCTCGTACGCTTTGCTCGCTCGGCTAATCGCCTTCGGGGGGGAGTGTCGAACAGGCCTGAATTTTCCAATCTGATCCTTCAATTTTCGGCCAGACCGGGATTCAGCCTCGCATTACAAATCGATCAGTCTCTCCGCCGACTTCCTCCTAGCCAGGACCAAGTCACGGAGGATGTTGCCCGCGAGGGCCGCGCTATCCTGTCCTCAATGTTGAGGTTGGACCGCGCTGTCAATCGGATCCCATCCTTCGACACGTTCGCCAAGGCTGCCGAATTGGAGCGAGAACATCTGAAAGCCTACAGCTTCGCCAGCGCGCAAGCGCAGCGTACACGACTTTTCTTTGGCTTGGTGTCCATATGCCTCTGCTTGTTTGCGACCATTCGAGCCTCCACGCAGCATGTGCGGACGAACCGGTTGGAAAGGCGGTTAGAGCTTGAAGCGGCGATGAGTGAGATCGAAGCTTGTTTCATCGACAGTCAAGCAACGAAGGCTTCGCGGCGCTTCTCCACCGAAGCAGCGCTTAGACTCATTCAATGCGTTTTCGATGCGGATCAATGCGCGCTTGCTCTGGTGGATCCGAGTATCAGCAGGAATACCGAGTACTTTGTCGCGAACAAGCGCATGCGCGTCTGGAACGCCGCGCTAATCCATGAAGTCGTCTCACTTGTACACCCGGAACAGCCAGTGTTTCGCGTCGTTCCGGCGTCGGAAGTGGTTCGGACTGCCGTAGGCACTACCGGTGTTTGTCAAATTGTTGGTTGCAGGGCCTCCGATCAGCAGGCTGCGGTTTGTATCCTTGTTTTTGAAGGAGATCGCTCACCACCCTCCACAGACGACCTCCTGGTTCTGGCGAGCGCTACTGTGCGTTTAGGCAACCATCTTGAAATGCAACGTGTACACACGGAACGTAACCTTTTTGAGAGTCGATGGGAGCATGCGGAAAGGCTGACGGCTGTCGGCACAATCGCAAGCGGCGTTACACATGAATTCAATAATGTTCTAGGAGCAATAGTCGGCTACGCAGAGATGGCTAAAGGTCTTGTGCGCCGCCCCTCGAGAATTCGGGGCCACATCGGCCAAATTATCTTGGCCAGCAACCGAGCCAAGCTGATTATTGATCAAATTTTGTCACTAAGCCGAACTCGGAAGCGCGTGACGATGCCTTTCGACGTCTCGGAGAGTGTAATGGATCTAGCGCCATTGCTGCGGGTTACAGTTCGTGCGGATGTTCAGTTGAACTTCAAGATCAACGAGTGGCAAACGGTGATCGAGGGCAGCCCGACCGAGTTACAGCAAATCCTTATGAATCTATGCAAGAACGCGTCGGAGGCTCTCTTGAATGAGGGCCGTGTCCAGATTAGCGTTTCTCGCGCTCACGTCTGTCAAACGAAGCCCGTGGCTAAGGGCACCTTGAAACCGGGAGATTACGTTCTCCTCTCCATCAGCGACGATGGCCAAGGAATCGCAAGTTCGGTGCTTCCGCACATCTTTGAGCCCTTTTTTACCACGCGCTCTCGCGTCGGCGGGACCGGACTGGGTCTTGCTGCAGTGGACCGCCATGTGAGCGCGCTCGCAGGATGCCTTGACGTCACCTCGGCTGTTGGCCGAGGTACACGCTTCGATCTCTACTTACCGGCCTGCGCTGAGGAGCAGGTCAGAGCTGATAGCGCTTCCGGTCCATACGATGGATCACTTGGCAATGGAGAAATCATTGCAGTCGTGGAGCCCGATCCAGCAGCGTTGGAGATCTACAACGATAAGATCGCCGCGCTTGGTTATAAGCCTGTCGGCTTCGCGACCTTCAAAAGTCTTTGCGACTGGATCGAGAGCGGGAAGGCAGCCGACCTCCTCATTTTCGATCAAGCGACTTTCCTCGGGCCAGGACAGCCCGAAGCCGTACGTACCACCCTGATGACGGTGCCCATCATCGTCGTTGGTGGAAGCGACCCCATGCCGATCACATCTGGTAATCAGACCTTCGTCCTTTGGCTAGCCAAACCGGTCTCGTCCAGGACGATGGAGCATGCAATTCGTAGGATGATAATGGCATGATGCCGCCGACGCGCTCAGGCTACCGAGCTACCGAGGCAATCGGAGGCGGAGCCGGCTGGGATCCAGCAAATACAAGAGCGTCGGACGATCTCTGCGCACCCGGCTCATGGCGAGTTCCCCTCGAACACTGTCGTCGGCTTCCGCCCAAGGAAGGGCTCCCCGACCACGGCAAACCTGCCGCCGTGCTCGTGACCGTCAAGGACAAGTCGCCGCGCGATGGGGTCTGCGGGCCTCCATCCTTGACAAGTCACTGCGCGCTGGCGGCGACAGGCGACGGGTAATATAAGGTCGGGACGAGGAGATGGTCGCCAATCGGTCATGCAAGATGGTTGACGAAAAGCAAAGCTTGACAATCATCGCCCCATTCACGCCAGACTTCTCCTGTGCGCTCATCACTCGGCTACGGCTCCTCGCCCGCCCCGACAAGGCTATCGCCGCCCGGCCGGGCAAGCGATATCCCAGGTTCCGACGTGTTCCTTTCATGCTTGATGGACCTAGGCCCCGGCAGGGCGGGAGCATGAGGCTGGGTTCTCGGTCGCGGATCTGTGAGGCAAGCACGGGGTAAGCGAAGGCTCGACCCACCATTGGGGAGGCCGGCTTCGGCTGACTTTCGAACTAACTGCCGACAACACACTGGATAGGCTGTTCTCGTCGTTCGGTCCAGTTCACCAACGCCTGTGTCGACATTTTACGGCGCTTCACTACTCAGCGCCGCGCCCGTGAGCGCCAGCGAGTGGTCGTCGGCGGGCTCGATGGCGCTATCAGGTCGGGGACTCGACCTCTATGATCATCACCGATTTAATTCAAATTTGTCTGTATATATTGACGATTGCACCACCTTCACCTCGTAAACGGCAATGCGGGCGGATGGAGAGGGTTCTATGATATGACAAGCGATTTTTCCGCCGCCCGAGGGCATTTAGATCGAGCGTATGGCTACCTTTGTGGGGATGACCCGATGAGTCAAAGGGGCCGCGAAGCCTTGGATCTGCTAATTGAGGCGGTTGCCGTCGAAGAGTTCAAGCAGCCACGCCAAAGCGCGGAGGTGCTAAGGTTTCCGATCGGGCGCCGCTGCTGAGGTAATCTCCACGGCCGCCATGTAGCCTCAGGTGGCAGGGACTCGCCGCCCCGTGAGGGCCGGGAACGAACGCATTGGCAAAAGGAAAGCCCACTTGCCAAACCCGCGCCCGGCCGGCGTGGTAAGAAGGCCGGCGGGTTCCCAAGCGGAGACATTGACGCCGGACTATGACGTTCTTTGCATCGGCAATGCAGCGCCGGCAACACCGCCGCCGGCGTAGGCAGCTTCGGCGGGCGCGCCGCCTTCTTCGGCAGGTGACGAACGACGCGCTCGGCGAGATCTACGCCCACGACATCCACGCCCAGGGCGTCGCCTTCGACACCGAACCGCTAGTGGGACAACCACCGACGGCATGCTCGATGAACTTCGTAACGCCCGATGGCGAGCGCTTATCTCGGCGCCTGCTTCGAACTCGGCCCGACGATGTCGAACCAGACAAGGCTTCGGGCACCAAGGTCACTTATTTCGAGGGCTATCTGGGGGACCCGCCGCGCGCCAAGCAAGCGATCCGGCAGACCGCGCGGCTGGCGCATGCCGCTGGGCGCGAAGTGTCGATGACGCTGTCGTATTCGTTTTGCGTCGACCCCTACCGCGACGAGTTCGTCGAGCTGATCCGCTCCGGCACGGCAGCAGCAGGTCGTCTGGATCGCCGGGACTATCCGGGTGAGTACGTCGGGGTAGTGTGCTGAGAGTTCTGCAAATTCGCTGAGAGGGGGCGGTCATGGCAGGCTGGTGATTGTTCACGTCACCGATTGCCGCGAAGGAACGCCACCATGACCAAGACTGAAGTTAAGACCGCCAGCGCTGCCGTCAAAGCAAGGGCATCGGGTTGGTCGTGTCCGACGATCATGCCGGCCTAGTGGCAGCGATCGGCGAGGTGATCCCCGAAGCCGCCTGGCAACGCTGCTACGTGCACTTCCTCAGGAACGCGCTCGATCATCTGCCGAGGAAGCACGGCGACGACTGCCTGCAGGAATTGCGCTGGCTCTACGACCGGCACGATCTCGCAGGGGCCAGGGCTGATCTTGCCGCATGGCTTGCCAAATGGTCGGCCCGCTATCCGGTCTGACAGGCTGGGCCGAGGATGCCATCGAACAAACCCTGACCTTCTTCAGGCTGCCGAGACAGCACCATAAGCATCTCAAATCCACCAACATGCTGGAGCGGCTCTCCGCCGGCGCACCTATGTCGTGCGCATCTTCCCCAATACCGAAAGCTGCCTGCGCCTGGTCAGGGCGTTGGCCGTCGAGACCAATGAAAACTGGATGGAGGCCAACCGATACATCAACATGGACGACCTGCGCGAGCACAAGAAGCTCGCTCTGCGCCAAGCCGCATGACCAGCATCATGGCCGCCCCATTTTGCAGAACTTGTCGCACACAACCGCTTTGCTCTCTCTACAAAGGCATCGGAGTTGCCGAGCCGCAACCGCCTTACATGCCACTGAAAGCGCCAGCCCGATGCTGACTCGCGCCATGTGAATTGAGAAGGGAGATCGAGCCGGCTTCGAGTGAGCCCAGGCTAAGATCTAAGCTCATCCACGTGCATGATCAGCTTACGACGGGCAGTCACGGCGTGGATGTGCCCGCGGTTAGGAGGCGTATCCAAGTAAACCCGCTGGGTAGATTGCAGTTCGGGATCCGAGGCACGCCCGCTGCGCGTAGCGATTTGAGGACAGCATTGTACACGATCCAACGCAATGACCGACCGTCCGGTCTCTCGTGCAATTTAAATTGAAACGTCTGTCTTGCCGCTGCAGGTCGGCCCGTAAATCAAATGGATTAGCATGTGTTTACCGCTTAGAAGCCCTTGTTTTTCGAACTAACTGCCGACAACAAACTGGATAGGCTGTTCTCGTGGTTCGGTCCAGTTCACCAACGCCTATGTCGACATTTTAGGGCGCTTCACTACTAACGGGCACCGCACGATGGCAGCTCGTTCTCTCCGGCAAAAGATACTCCCTGTGTTAGCTTCCATGTTGTGTGCTTGCCCTCACCTGCGGGATACGGAAGGCCATCCCTAAAAGCATCGAATGCGGCAGCGACAGCGCGAATCCCAAAGCGATGCTCCCGCCGTACGCGGACGAAACCGTTTTCGAAGTCCACTATTCCGTCCTTGGCCAGCATCGCCAAACGCTCATCTGAACCGCGAAGACGGATCAAATCAGATCCGTGGGCGACACAGATTGCCGGCACGTCAGCCTCGAAATCGCACATTAATCGCTCGATGATTGCGGCTCGCAGGCGGTCGTCGTCTGTGAGGCGATGGCCCTTCGATGTCGCCAGTCGGCCAGCTGCGATGTGCCGGATGTAGAAATCCCGTGTAACTTCGTTTTGAACGTACCCCTGGCCAAAGCGGCCGATAGCCGACGCGCCGAAACCGATCAGGGTTCTGCAGGTATCGGCAGAGTAGCCCAACGAGTTACGTCGCAGGCGACCTGTTTCCTGTGCCAGCGCGAGCTCGTCGTGCGGCAAGGCGAAATGGTCGAGCCCGATCTCTCGGTAGCCGGCGGCAACCAGCGTCACGGCGGCAGCCGCATGCTGTTCAGCGCGGGCAGCGCTGTGGGGAAGAAATTCCGCCTCGATGAGGCGCTGGTTCTTTATTTGGGATGGGATATGCGAGTAGCCGAACAAGGCAAGCCGGTCGGGGCGCATAGCGACCGCCGCCCTCGCCGTCTCGACGCACGACTCCACCGTTTGACGCGGCAGGCCGTAGATGAGGTCGAAGTTGATCCGGTTTACTCCATGCCGGCGCAGCATTTCCACGGCAGCCGACGTCTGGGCCTCGCTCTGGATTCGGTTGATCGCTTTTTGAACAATGGGATCGAAGCTCTGTACGCCCAGGCTCGCGCGGTTCACGCCGGCCGCTCCCAAGCCTTCCGCCATCTCGGGCGTGAGCGTGCGTGGATCGATCTCGATGGCGACCGTAGCTGTTTTCGAGATGGCGAAGCGGCATCGCAGGAACTCCATCAGAGCGAGGAACTCGGCTGGTCCGATGAGAGACGGCGTTCCGCCGCCGAAATGTATGTCGCTCACGGGCAGCGTCTTCGGCACTCGCTCACAAACCAGACGGATCTCGTCACGCAGCGCCGCCAGATAGTTGAGGATGGGCGCATCATGGCGGGTGATGGTGGTTGGGAAGCCGCAATACCAGCAGGCTGATCGGCAGAACGGAACGTGCAGATAGAGTGACACCGGATCCTCAGCCGGCAGGTTCCTGAGCCATGCCTCATAAGCCTCGGCGCCGACCGCCCCGGAGAACTCCGACACAGCCGGATAGATAGTGTACCAAGGCAGCCGGGCCTCTCGAAATTTCGTGGTCTGCAAAGGCACAATCCCATACTGATAACAACCAACCCTACCCACCGCGCCCGCCTGGGTCCTTGCGCTATGTCAGTCCGTTCCGTTTGGGCTCGAATCTAGATCTTTTTTAGCAATGGGCCACAGGCGCCGCTGCCCATCACTTCGCGCTACGGCACCCTGAACGACGTTTACGAGGCCCCGGACGCCGATGACTGGGAATCGACCAACTACGCCAATCTCGTCGGCTCGCCGGATGCGTCGACGCTGCGAGCGTCCGGCCGGCTCCGGGCCCTAAAGCGTCTCTTCGCGCCGACGCCGGGGGGCAAGGACCTCCTTGACCAGGGCGCCAGCGTCGATTTGGTGTTGCCGGTGGCAAGCGTGACGGATCCGCTCTTCAATCGGATCCTGGGGGGACTGGCGCCCCTCAAAACCGGTGGCGCGGAACGAGCCCCGATCTGCATCTTGAAAGGCGCGTTTACCAGCCGATGGAGCGCCTCGACCGATCGCGTGCTCGACCGCTTTGAAGTCGCCTACACGCCCTCCCCGTATAATGCACCTGCAAACCGGCACGTGCTCGCACAGCTGAGTGACTTCAACAAGCTGAAGCTTGCGCTGGCGAGCGACGATCCCGAAGTCATCGCCCGCGCGCCCAAACTGAGCCGTTCCGGACGTGTCGTGACCTTCCTCACCTATCCCGATGCGGCGGTGCCGATGCCTTCCGCGGGCTACCTGCCCGCCACGGCGCCTTGGCTGGTCGCAGCGCCTCCTCCGAGCGGGCGGTTCTTTGGCTATTTCCTGTCGCATTCTTCACACAGGACGCCCGCGGCGAGGAGCGCGACGCCGAGACGGAGCGGCTGGCGAGCGAAACGCTGCGCTTCATAAATTACCTGACCCCGCAATTGGCTTGGACGCTCGACGGATACCTGCAACATCAATACACGCAGCGCTACCCGTTGACGGCCCCGACGGTGATGTTGCCGCTTGCAACCGATATCCAAACCCCTGCCACAGCTGCGCTGCGGGACGACCATGGCAGCGAACTGCCGCTGATGGGCTGGCGGTTCTATCTCTCGCCTGCGCGCTTCGAACTTGGTTTCTTGCGGCAATACCTCAAGAAGGCTCTGGCGCCGGCTGACAATGGCGAGGCAAGGCCAACCGCGCTCCGCTCCATTTATGAGCCGCTGGCGGACCTGATTTTGGCCGTGGACCGCGGCAGCGCCGAACTGGTGTTGCAGCGCTGGGCCTATGAGGCCGATGCCCGCGCGGGGGCGTGCCGTCGCAGAGCGGCGCCCTCACCGCAAACGTGGCAAAGGTTGGAACACACAAGCGCGCGCTAAAAGCGTCTGATTCACCTAATGAATTCAAGATCCTTCGGGACTTGCTGCGCCAGCCGCTCGACAAGTTCCAAGCCGCCGTCAAGGTCTTCGCCTCTGGCGTGAAAGACGACTGGCTGACGATCACGATACCGTGCCCGGCTGGATGGAGCGGACTGGGTTCCGCAAGCCCTGTCACTGACGGCAGCGACGTGCTGCGCCTCGGCCTTCGCCTGGAGCGCCCGAGCGATGCGGTGGTGCCGGCGGGCATTGCCGACCCAATGCGGCCGCAGGCCACGCCTGGATTTGGCCTTGCAGTCGACAAGAACGAGGTCGCCATCTAACCGGAACTGCAAGGCGACACCTTTGCCGATCTGCATGACGGGGCGGCCACAGAGCTGGGCAAATATGTCTCGGCCAGCATGAAGACCTCACTGCGCGAACGCCTCGACTGGCTGCGTGCGATCCGGGCCGCGCCCGCGCTGCGCTCGCCGCTCCGACTCGCCCGCCGACGCCTTTGGCCTGCGCAACACCGTGCGGGCTCTCCTGCCCGACGTGGCCGCGCTGGTGACCTATGTGCACAATGACGACCCAGCTTCGGGTACCGACGCGCTGTTCGAACACGTCAAGGACCTTTCGGCAGAGCTGGCCGGCCATCTTTCGATGACGCTGAAGAGCCTGCTCATCACGACCCCGGGGCTCTTCGCCACGACCAAGGGCTTCGGAGTGGCGATCTTCGAACCCGATTCCTGTACCCAACGGCTCTACTCCTTGCAATTGCGTAAGCAGATCCATCCCGCACCCGCGCCAGGCGAGACCGCTAGCGACCCGTCGCGCTTTGATGTCGACCGTTTCCTCTTTCCTCTGTTCCACAACGCTGTGGCGGGGCGTTACGTTGTCGATATACTCGACGACGCCCGATATGATGACGAGTTCGAGATCGATGGGAGCGTTTTTGACCCGCCGCGGCCGCTGTGGACACGCGGCGGACCTGGCGTTGTGCTTGGGTCGGGCGGCGCGAAACTGCGCCAGCGCGGCGATGCCCAAGCGCGCAGCGGCGAGGACGTCATCGAGCAGCATAATCGCTTCGACGATGGCCTCGCCCCGGCCCGCCAGATCGAAGCCGATGTCGTGCATTGGAACCCGAACTGGACCGAACCGGTCGCCCCGAACACCCGGCGCTTCTACCTGCTGCCCTCGCGACGTCGGCCCGCGACGCCAGTGAAGCAGAAGCCCAGCGCCGACAGCGGACCGCCTCGCGCGCCGCTGCCGGTGAATCTGACAACGCCCATGCGGCCCCTGAACGATCAGCTGGCCGACCTCCTGAAAGGTCGTCTCGATGATAAGAAGATGGTGGCCTTCGGCTCGGGCGGCACAGGGCTAAGAGCGAAGCGCCGCAATCCAACCCTGACAGGGCTGATCCAGCCGACAGCAATGGGCTAGCCGCGCCCGGCTGGTGGCATCTCGAGAGCTATGCCTCCGAGCACTATTTCGTGCTGGAGGGTGACGAGGAGTCCTCGGGCTCCGAAGGCCCATTCCACAATGACCGCATCCGCATCGAGGTCGAGATTGGCGACAGCCCGTTCGTGGACGAGGATGCCGTCGCGCCAAAGACGTCGAGGGTGAACTCGGCGACTGTTCGCATACCAGCGTCTGCGGGTCGCAAACCAAGCGGCGTGATCCCGAAGCCCGCCAAGATCTCGCGTGCTAACCTTGAGAAGCAGCTCCGCGACTGGCTGGCCCCAACGACTGCCGACGATGGGCTCCTGGTCCCGGCGCCGCCGGTCGTGGACTCCGGCAAGCGAGCATCGCAGAAGGGTAACAGCACGACTGTCGTGGCCGGCTTCACGCCCCAGCAAGTCGGATGCCGCGCAGCGGCTCGAGAATCAATGGCCGCTAGGGATTGGCGCGGTGCTGGCCGCCGAAATCATGGATCTCGATGCCGATCCAAAGCCGCAGGATCGCTTTGTGCTGAGGGTGGTTGTGCTGGACGAACCCTGGCGCTACGCGCGCGTGCGGGTCCGGATCGAGCGCAACAAGGCGGACGTCAACGACGACAAGCTGCCCGACATCAACCCGCTGTTCCAGATGATCGGGGAATTCTCCAGCTGGAGCAGTCATGGGCGCGAGCCGATGCTCCTTGATTTGCGCGACAGCGAGGGACTGGGCTTGCCAGCCGAGGCAGTTCAATTGGCTGCGAAGCTGACGCTTGGCGAGTTCCTCAAGAAAGATATGACTACTCCCCTCGACTACGGCGATCAGGTTGGGACAGCCGTTGACGCCCAATTCACCGCATCGGGTTTCGGGCGGCTTCCTCTGTGGAACCCCGATCGTGTTCGACTGGGGCAGTACGCGGTCTCTGGCATGGTGGTCCAACTGCGAGCGGACCTTCATCCGCGCTACGCAAGGGCCGAGCTGAACGATCAGATTGAGGAGCGCATCGAGGACATCCCGCGCGTACATTTGGCGCCCATGCCGTCCGACCCGACTATGCCAAGGCGTGACTTCGCGCCACTTCTCAAGGGCTTCACGCACACTGACGTGCCCTCGGCCATCATGCGGTGCGTATCAATTGGACCAACGCCGCCGGCGAGCTAATGGTGAGTTGCACGTGGCCAGTGCGATTCCAATCATGAAACGCAACGAGAGGCGCAGCCGAGCGATCTTGATTTTTGCTGATGCCATCGCACTAGGGTGCTCGATGCGACTCGAACGCGGCCTCGCCTTCGAAGCGCGGCTGTTCAGCGCCCTGCCCTCCTCGCGGCGCAGCGGGGCATTGGTGGCGACGCTGGCCGAGAGTATGTCCAGGGCGTGTCGACCCGCAAGGTGAAGGCGATCACGGAAGAACTGTGCGGCCATGCCTTCTCGGCCTCGTCGATCTCGGCCATCAACAAGCGGCTGGACGAGAGCCTCGCTGCCTTTGCCAGGCGCCCCCTTCAAGAGCCGTTTCCTTACCTCATCCTCGATGCGCGCTACGAGAAGGTGCGTGAAGCCGGTGTTGTCATGAGCCAGGCGGTGCTGATCGCGGTCGGTATCGACTGGGACGGAAGGCGCCAGATCCTGGCCGTGGAGATGGCCAATCGCGAGAGCCGCTCGGCCTGGAGGGACTTCCTCGTCGGCCTCAAGTCGCGCGGCCTCAAGGGCGTCGAGTTGGTTGTGTCCGACGATCACGCCGGCCTGGTGGCAGCGATCGGCGAGGTGATCCCCGAAGCCGCCTGGCAACGCTGCTACGTGCACTTCCTCAGGAACGCGCTCGATCATCTGCCGAGGAAGCACGGCGACGACTGCCTGCAGGAATTGCGCTGGCTCTACGACCGGCGCGATCTCGCAGAGGCCAGGGCTGATCTTGCCGCATGGCTTGCCAAATGGTCGGCACGCTATCCGCGCCTGACAGGCTGGGCCGAGGATGCCATCGAACAAACCCTGACCTTCTTCAGGCTGCCGAGACAGCACCACAAGCATCTCAAATCCACCAACATGCTGGAGCGGCTCAACGAGGAAATCCGCCGGCGCACCTATGTCGTGCGCATCTTCCCCAACGCCGAAAGCTGCCTGCGCCTGGTCAGGGCCTTGGCCGTCGAGACCAACGAAAACTGGATGGAGGCCAACCGATACATCAACATGGATGATCTGCGCGAGCACAAGAAGCTCGCTCTGCGCCAAGCCGCATCACCAGCATCATGGCCGCCCCATTTTGCAGAACTTGACGCACACAACCGGCGGAGCTGCTTTGCCGAGCGCCTCGACTAGCTTGCGATCACGCCCTTTGCTCCTTTGCAATCGGACGGCGCCCAGATGGGAGCAACATGACGAACGCGCCTTCGGCGCCTCTGAGCGCTTGCCGATGGCTGCCGAACAACAGACGCTCACCAATTTTTTCGTACAGTGAGCACTGGAAAAATTGAGCTTCCGCTAGCCGGAGCAGGAAAGAAGCCAGAAGAGTGCCAAAGGCGTTTATCTCAAGGACCTAACTTCATACATCGATAAGCGACTGTCTGAAGTGCGCTCCTTCAGGCGTAGCTATCAGCAGCCCACCTGTGGCATCTTTGCGCTCGGAGTTTCAGCAATTCCTAGATGACTCACAAGATGCTAGCTCCCGTCCGCCATTCGTGCCCATTCCCAAAATACACCCGATTGCCCGCGCAGAACGGCGAACCCTTCTCGAGCACTGGCTCGCCTCAGAATGCCGCTGCCCCAGTAATGATCAACGTTTGGAAGATCGTGGCGCGTGGTCGTCTCAGTTTTCATCCCGCTCCTCGGTTTCCTCGGCAAGAACCTCCCTCTCCTGCTCAAGTCTTCGAATAAGGCGATCGAACTCTTTGACCCCAATCGCGCCAGTTGAAACGAGGTGAAAGCTGGCATCTTTCGACAGCATCCCTGCCCACTCGCGCTGATCGCCGTGCGGGCTCGCCACTCGCTCGACCCCCTTGGGTTTGGCATGCGGGTCGCCGGTCAGCACCGGTGGCCATGAAAACCAATCATCCGCGTACGGGACCTTGTACGACTCCTTTGCCCAATATCGGTCATGGTCGAACCGAGGAACCCGATCCATGTCCACGCCCAGATCGTTCAATCGCTCGTAGAATCCCGTGTAATTGAAGTTCTGCGGGTCACTGTGGCCGTCCGGAATCCCGCGATCTATTTCTATATGTGGCACGATCGTGAGAACTCGATCGACCGTACGGCAAGCGCCAATATAACAAGCCGCTAGGCTCGTGTACTGCGCCGAGTTCGGAGAGCCCCCCTCCTCGTAGTCTATTTCAATGTTAATTGCCTTGCCCTTAAGGTCGAACTTAGGCAGCTTTCCGTTCTTTGGCTTCAAGCCGGACTCTGCCTTCGTCGCCCACACGTTCGTCTCTTGGAATGGCCACAAATGGACCACCTCTCCCGTTTTGAGAATTACCGCGTGCGACTTGTTACGCTTTTTCCCAATCCAAGGCTTCACTGTGTCGTAGGTGAGCTTTCCGTCCACGGTCTGGTGGAGGATGAAGTGAGTGCGCCCGGCGCAACTGCCGTCCATAAGGTCACAAGCGTCCTCGAGGTCAGCCAATGGATCTGTCGAAATATCGTTAATGCCCATGTCCCACTCCTAGCAAATAAATCCCCGATACTAGCATAGTAGCCGAGGCCGGCTCGTAGCCACACGGTCCGTTACAAGGACTCCGCCTTAAAGACCGTCTATGCCAACGGATTGGCCGAAAGACGAGGGCACTCTCGAAACCTTCCTGCACAAGCTGAGGCTGGAACTGGGCGAAGCCAAGTGAGCCAACAAGCTTTGGCTTCGGCTCAAGATCACAGGCCTTTGTTTGCCGGACCCCTACGTGGCTCTCATGGTTGACCGCCAAACTAGGCTACAAGGCCAAACTCCGAGAGATCAATCCGGAGGCTGTAGTCCATCCCACCGTCGACGCACGCTTTGAGTTCAGCGACGTCCCGCAGTGCGCCGGGTTCGGACCTTACCGACCTCAGGCTCCACGCAACCACAAGAAGTTCGCTCATTTTTACATCGAAGAAGCCACTCCTATCTAACACCGGCGATTCCGGTCGAACATGATCAATCGCTGCCGCCAACCTGCGGCTGTTACTTGGATTTCGTACTTCTGCCGTCCTGGTTCTGAGCCCTCTTGGGCTTGGAGTTCAGCGGTACGTCGCGCCAATAATATTCCGCGTAGCGCGAGAAGGCCCAAATGAAGCTGGCGGTCAGCCAAACCAGGGAGATTAGGACAAGGGACAGAAGCAAATTCTGCCACCACGGAGAAATATCTGCCCATTGCCCTGGATCATACCTGTTCAGATCGGTGGAGGAGGAGGGAAGCGCGTTTTCGACATTAATCCCGATCCAGAAGACGATGTTCGAAACAATAAAGAGCGATGTGGCCAGGTAGAGCGTGATCTCAATCCGGTTCGATATTCGATCCGCGACGGTGACGTTGAGCTGATAGAAAAACTTGGAAAAGAAAGTCACGAGAAAAAGCGTTGTCGCGGCAATGACCAGCGCCGGCGCCAGACGCTTTATCCATGGATCGACCGCATCGATCGGGATGACGTTGAGATTGAATATCCAGTCCACGATCAGAGCGGTTCCACCGACTCCGATAGTGAAGACGAGAACCCGCGCGATCTTATCACCTTGCCGATAGAACCTTTGCAACTTTTGCCGCGCCGCATCGACATAACGGTTCGTGTCAAATCCATACTCGTCGAGGAAGGCTATGAGCGCCAGAATGATGCCGAAGAATGCATCGCCGAAGGATTTGCCGTAGACGCCGAAAAGCGCGTAAGTGATAGACACGGCTGCGACAGCCAGTTTCAGATTGAAATGTCTTGACCTGGGCGTAGCCGGTTTGTTCAGCAAATCGTTCACGGTTTCCCTCCGCTGTAACATTTCCCCGACAGCTCAGAATAAGCCGGTTAGATCGAATTGCAATTGCGCGATGACGGGACGGTGTCGGTAGTAAGTTGCAACCTTTTTGGACCTTACAACCTGAATGAACCGAATTCACGCCCCTGAAATCGCTCACCTGTTAAATACTCAGAACAAGCTCGTCTTCATTACGACGTTCATTGAGCAGGATTGTTGAGCATTACCCTTTCATGAGCCCTGAACTCACGTGTGCTAGTGTGCCAGGCCTCTTGTCGCTGACCGTTCAGCGACCAGCAGGCGCGGTCTTGTCAATCACAGCTGAAATCGCCTTCTGCCACACGCCGACGAGGTCATGCGCTTTCACTACCAACTTTGCTCAACGGAAATTCTGGATCACGTTTGAGCACATGCCAATCTGAATTTTCCGCAACGATCTCTTTGATAATACTTCCGGGGTCATCCTGAAGTCACTCGCCTAGCCAGCTCAGTTCGCTTCAACGTAGGCAGCGGCTCGATACCGCCCATAGCCGACCTTCACGAGCAGCCCTTCCTCGCACATCCGGGAGAGGTAGCACCGTGGGATGCCGACGTCGGTGAGATCGCGAGTCCGTACCTCGCCGCGTTCTTGCGCCAGAGCAACGGCGCGATTCCGGAGCGATGGTGGACGCCCACCTGCGAGGTGTAGCGCTTCCGCGCGGTCCCGATCACGTTTTCGCATTTGATGCGGCAGTGCCGCGTCCCGGAGTAGCGCTATGGCGAATTCGTATTTCTCAGATTCATCGATCCCGGAGAGCCAACTTCCAAAGATTTGGCCAATCGTGAGCATTGGCGGCGGCATAAGCCGCAGCTCTTTGTGCAGCAGATGCGCGAGGTTGGCGGCTTCGGATTTGAGGACATTCCACGCACGGCCGTTTGTTCTGCCCAATTGAGCGCGGATATCGTGCCGCTCATCTACCATGGAAGCAGTCGAACGACGCCGCTCGCTGGCAAAGTGTTCGCCTGGCGCTTGCCCGATCTCATCGATTTCAAACACGGGAAGCTTCACTTCGAAACGCGCGAAACCTCTGTCGCACATACAACATAGACGCCACCGCTGACATTGTTCTAACCGGCGTCAATCACGATCATCGGATTGAACCGTGGTGGACCCTTGGCGAGCAGCGCACCGCCATCATTAGGGGGACAAAGGAACTTGGAATCGCGCTTGTAACGCACCCCGAACTTCGGTCTTCTGCTCGACAATCCGCGAACAGATGATCTTCACGCCATAAAGCGTATCGCCATCACATTCGAAGAATTCCAGCGTGAAGGGGTGGCCTGCGCACTCCATCCTAACGGCCGGACCTATCGGGACTTTGAGCGCTGGTCGAGACTTATTGCCGAGCGCTGTTTGGTGCAAGGCTGCAGCGCGTAGTTGTCGAGCATCAGCTCGCCAACATGACGGCGTCGTGCCGAGCGGTGCCGCCGCATGATGCCTCAACGTCGGGCTCACCACAAACAATGCTGTCCCCATTGAACGAAACTGTCGCGAAGCGAACAGTCGAACTGTAGCCGAACGTTTTCCGTTCGTGCTTGGGTGGATCCGCAAGGCAAAAACAAGGAAGTGCGAACCAAGGTCCTCCCGCACAATTGAGCTTCAAGCCGCAGCTGGTCGTCAGGCTGGCACGTCATTTGCGGTCGAATGCAGGACCCTTTGTGACGCCTACCTCTACCAGCTGAGTTGACTGTGATGATTGTACAAAATTTTGCATACCTCCATTTCGGCGAAAATTATGTTATCGGCAGCTAAAACCAAATATTGGACAACAATCACCAGAGTACATTCTAGGATATCCTTCAGGGCTTAGCTGACGGCGCAGCAAAACTGCGCACGTTTCAAAGCTGTTCACAGAATCACTCGCGTCCATCACTTTATTATTAAAGCGGAGATCGACAATGACCATTAGGAGCCTCCTCCTCGGCTCAACTGCGGCACTGATTGCCGTTTCCAACGCTCGCGCCGTCAGCACCGCCGCCGAGCCTGACCCGACTGAGTACGTCAAGATCTGCGACGTCTACGGCTCGGGCTACGTCTACATTTCAGGCACCGAGACCTGCCTGCGAATCGGCGGCTCTGTCCGTTACAACGTCGGATTATTTGACCACTCAAGAACCTCGGATGTGAGGACTGGTGAGCATCAGAGCGCGTGGCAAAACAACACACGCTTCACATTGAAAACCTGGACCGGCCAGGAGACCGAACGCGGGACGTTGAAGACCTACACCGAAACCCGCGTGAACTTCGGCAGCCACCAGACATCGGTTTCGGACAGTTCTCGGTCCTATGCCTTGAACGGAGGCAGCGGCCTGACTATCGCCTGGATTCAGCTTGGTGGCCTGCGAGTTGGTAAGGACCGGTCGGCTTTCGACATGTTTATTGGCTGCGCGGGTGATGTACTGAACCAGACGCCGGCTCCGTACGGCGCTTTCGATACCAATGTGGTTCAGTACTACTTGGACGCAGGGAACGGCTTTTCGGCCGTGGTTTCGCTGGAACAAGGCTCGGACGTGGTCGGCACAATCGACAGCTACGCTCCCCACATAGTAGGCGGCTTGAAATACGCACATGGCTGGGGAGCGATCACCGGCGTTGCAGCTTATGATAGCAACTACGAATCGGTGGCCGCCAAGGTCCGTGTCGACATCAATGTCACCAACGAACTATTGCTATCCGGAATGTTGGGCTACGGTTCCCATGGCCAGCTCAACTACGGCTCGACGAATTCGGTAGACGCTCATGGTCGCGGTTTCTATAAACCTTGGGGTGGGAACTGGGCTTTCTGGGCTGGCGCCGGTTACGAGCTCACCGAGTCAGCTTCGTTCAACCTTCAGCTCTCGGGTGATCAGCTCAACAACTATGGTGTCGCTGCGAACGTCGCCTATGCGTTCCTTCCCGATTTCACAGTTACGGCTGAACTCGACTATGACCGCTACGGAGGCTCCGCCGTCGGAAAGGTGAAAGCTTCCGAAGTGAACTGGACCAATGCCAACAAGAAGAGCAGTGTCGGCGGTATCCTGCGTTTCGAACGCTCATTCTAATGCGATGAAGCGTTGAGCTCCGAGGTCCAGTTGATGCGCGGACATTCCCCCTACATTCCGTTGATTGTGCATGCACGGCTCGGACGGCCGTCGTACGCGGCGACCGTCATAGAGCTCGGTTTGACGCCGTGCTCCTGAACACGGCGGTCCCGAGGGCGGCCGATCCGGTCGGCATGGCGCGTGCGTTCGGCAAAGCGGTCGATGCCGGTCGTGAAGCTTTCAGCTCGGGAATGCTCGAACGGCGCTACCCACCGACGATCGGCAGGGCCGTCTTCTCATGAAGTCGTGGACGTGCCGGCTGGATTGACCGGCTGGTGCGGCTCGGCGTCCGTCTGGTGCAGCTCCGGATAAAGGATATGGAGGAGAAAGGACTGCAGACGGAAATCCGCCGCGCGAACGACGCCTGCGCGGTCCATGGTTGCCAAGTGAGTCAACGACATTTGGCGCACGGCAATCGAGGAAGGCTGCGACTTCGTCCATCTTGGTCAAAAGGATTTGGCTGCCGCCGATGCTGGCGATGAAATACGTCGGATTGAAGCTCGGCCTGTAGATCCAACGATCACACCGAACTGGAAACGGCGCCAGTGGCGGAACCGGAGTATGTGGCGCTCGCCCCAGTCTATCCAACAGCCTCAAGAAGATGAATGGGCGTCGCGAGGACTCGAGCGGATCAGCGGTGGAAGCACCAGGTCGCGCCGATCCCATTGGTCTGCATCGGCGGCCTCAACCTGACCGTCTCGAAGGCGTTTTTTGAGGCTGGCGCGGAAAGCGCAGCCGTGGTCACCGACTTTGCGCTGAACGACGCCCCAGAAGCGCGCACGCGAGAATGGATCGAAAGACCAGAGCAATGGCGCCGAGGCGAGAACCACATGTGCTCGTTGCTGTCGGGTCAGACACCAGCGGTGGGGGCTGGAATTGCCCGCGAGATCCAGACGATCGCTTCCAGTGGCGTGCGCACCTGCCTTGCTGTCAGCGCGCTGACGGTGCAAACCCATGAACACGCCTGGAAATCCAAGTTACGCAACCCCGTCCGGTGGCGGATCAGATGCGCGCTACGCTTCAGCCTAACAGAGTGGCCGCCACCAAGATCGGCATGCTCGCAACGGCTGAGATCGATCGTCGCTGCGGTTGCCGCTGTGCTGCGCGAATATCCGCGCACCGACAATCCAGATCCGGTGCTGGCTTCCACGTCAGGCCGAGCGTTCTTGAAGCAAGCGCCATCCCGCATCATGAAGTAGCATCTGATGCCGCTTTGCCGTGTCGACACCCAATGTCATTGAACTGGCGCTTCTTGCCGGCTCAGTGCTACCGGTGAATGAGGCCGGCGCGCTTCAACAAGGACCACAAGCCACCCCGTCTGCTGGACTCCTCCAAATTCGAAACACGGATGGTTACTATCCAGACAATTGATTTTATCAATCTGCGACAATACCGCATAGCGGCGCCGGCGGAATGATCACCGGTAGCAAGACGAGCTGTTTCGTTGGCCTGTAGGACGCGCACCGCGACCGAGGTACAAGCCAGCCCGTCTGCGGCCATGTTCGGATCGGGCGCATCGGTGCGCCGATGAGATTGCCGGCGGAACGTTCTATTCGTACAGCCGTGACGGCAGTCATCTCACCGGCGCCATCCTGCCGATGGATGGCCGGCAGTCGGTGCAGCATGGGCTGACACTGTTCGGAATGAAGCCGCCCGCGCTTCGGACGGTTGAAATGGAGGACATTAGCGTGGAACCGATCAGTCTCGACGAACTTCTGGCCAGCGTCGGCAAGGAAGTCGGCGTGTCGCCGTGGCGGGTGGTCTCGCAGCAGATGATCGACCAGTTCGCCGAGGCCACCGATGACCACCAGTTCATCCACTGCGATCCGGAGCGCGCCAAGCGCGAGACGCCGTTCGGCGGCACCATCGCACATGGCTTCCTGTCGCTTTCGCTTTTGTCGGCGATGACTTTCGAGACCATGCGGCCGCTCGAAAACTGCAAGATGGGTGTCAACTATGGCTTCGAATCGCTGCGCTTCCTGGCGCCGGTGAAAACCGGATCTCGCATCCGCACCCGTTTCGTACTGGCCGACGTCAAGGTCAGGCCGTCGGGCTGGGTGCAGACGGCGCTGGGCGTGACGATTGAGATCGAGGGCTCGAAAAAGCCGGCGCTGACCGCGCGCTGGTTGACGCTGACGCTGATCAAACGCCAGCCGGAGGCGGCCTGAATTGCTCAACGAGCATCAGCAGAGACGATCTTCAACGTGCCGGGGCGATGTAGGCGACTAGCGCACCGATCGGCAACGCGGCCACGGGGGTCGGCTAGATAGAGTGGCAGGAATGCCTAATCGGGGCTCCGACTCGGAAGGGGCTTCGATGTATCGGAAGCGCTTCGGCTTTCGGCGCTGCATTCCTTCTTCACGAAGGTCCATGGAGAATTCCCGACCACGGGGTCGAAAGATCGGCTTGTGATCGGAGTGGGCAGATCCTCCCCGACTGACTCTGCCAATAGGGTGTTATCGAGTCAACCGGGTCGAACTTGAGGTCGCGGGTGTCGCTGATCGGCTGCTCGTCGAGCTCGAGAGCTGCCAGCTAAAGGAAGAACACGGCTATGAAGAGCTCCGCAGTTGATGTGGATGCCCAGAGCTGGGAGTGCAGACCGACGAGTTCCCAGCGGGCGAACTTGCCATTGGTAGCGCGCCAGACCAGTGGCGAGAAACCCTCGATGAGAAGGCCCCCGAGGCGCACGCGGGATGGACTACAGTGGCGTTTGGCGAGAGGGCCTTCGAAGACGAGATCGAGTGTAAGATGGACGAGCTCGACACGCGTATCGCGCAGTCCCTGCGATCGCGCCTTGTTCGCGGCGCTCGTGCGTGCGAACTGTTGGTAGATCGAGCTGACTAGATGAACCGGGATGGCATTAAAGCGGAACTGGAAGAGACGTCCCTGGCCGAACTAAGTAAGATCAATCCAGCCATCGCTAAAGGTAGGCGAACACGAGACGTTCGGACTCCGTGCCGCTGAAATCCTCAAATTGAAACGGCCGGACCGTTGGAGCTATCATCACCCGCTTGGCTTCCAGAGCTACGGAGCGGGTTGATTATCTGAACGTCCTCGAAGTCCTTTTCATTGTCGGTCACTACGACACACTCGTTGGCTTCGGCTACAGCGGCAATGATTGTGTCTAGGGCGCTCCGCGAACGGCCTCTGGCTTTGCCGTTGGCCATCAGCCGCGCCCACACGAGGCCAGCTTTCTCGTCGAACGATAGCACGCGGCCAGCGAACAGCGCTTGCGGGCCTTCGGAGCCCTCGAACCAAGTTTCAAGGCTGCTGCGCTTTTTCCCCTTCGGCTTCTCTAGGATGCCTCGGCGAATTTCGGCGACAGTAAGCGAAGCAATGAAGAGGTCTTCGTCCTTCTGCGCGCCCATCCAGGCCAGCAACGAGCCCGAAGGCTCCGGCTTTATGACGTTGCTGATGATATTGGTATGAAGAAGGTAGCGCGTCACAGGTCGATCTTGCGCCCCTCTTCGCGCGGCCGGCTGAGGTCGAGATTGGAGCCAACCAGAGGCGAGCGACGCAACGCGGCGAGAATGCTGCCCGCTTTCGGTGGCTCACCCGCCACGGCTTGCTGTATGGTCCGACGAAGCTGTCGGGCATCCGGCCCGCTCTCCGTTAATTTTCGGGCAAGAGTTCGCAGCAGATCGCGGTCTGCGTCGAACGCCTGGATCTCGAACCGCGCGATGCCGCGCTCAGCCAGGCGAGAGCGATAATTCTCGATGGCTCTCTTCTGTGCAGTGTTGCCCATCGCGTGCCTCCGTTCTCTATCCGGATATATAGCCATGGCTTCTTCGGAGCACAAGGTGCCCCGTCATCGGCCAGCACTGGCTCCTGCGCGACGCGCGCTATTGATAGAATTCCAGCTTGTCGAACCACTGACTTGGCATCATTGTCGCGAAACGGAGTATTTCGCGTCAGGACAGGAACGCGATCATAGCGCGCCGAAACGGCAACAGCCGAAAAGCTTCGTGTGGTCGCCGGCGCGGCCCGCGAATCGGCTGTGTCTGCGTCGCCGAAGCCCGATCGACGCTTCGTCATCTGGTCCGGCTGCTGGCACGACAGGCCGCACGGGATTTCGTTCAAGCCGAAACGGATAGCCAGACGCGAGACCGCGTCCCGGAGTAAGGGGCCGCCTCATGAAGGTCGCGCTTGGCGCTCGCTACTCAACTGACAATCACCGAGACGCCTCGATCGAGGATCAGTTGCGGCTCTGCTGCTTGCGTGCTGAAAAGCAAGGCTGGACAGTCGTCGACAGCAATACCCACCGCGCGATCTGCGGCGGGTCGCTGTTGCGTCCCGGCCTTCAGGAGCTGATCAGCGATGCGATGCAGGGCAAATTCCTGATCGTGCTCGCAGAGGCGATGGACCGCCTGACCATGACCGCTGCAAACCGGGAGCAGGCCAGGCTGGGCAAACGTTGCAACAGATCCTTCAAGGAAATTCATAGACTCTTAGCAACTCCGGCTCGCTGTGAATGGTAGGCTTATTGCAACGTCTGAGGTCAGTGGTTCCAAACCGTGGCCCCGCTTGTCTTCGACTGGCCGAACTGCTTGCAATTCGGCTAAAGGCAAAAGAACGCCCTTTGTTGTTCGACAGGGCGATATCGGCAGTCGCCACAGCCACCGAGATTTGTCCGGTCGTTGGACAACCTTCAAAAGCTGCGACTTCTGTGGAGGACGCGAATGAGAAATTCGGTAGGACTTTGTCCTGAGCCATGATGACACTGGTTAGTCGCCTACGCATGGCAGCGCATCCTGACCGCCTTCGAATCCTGGGCCTTTGTGCGCATGCGGACCTAACTGTCTGCGAGCTAGCGGAGATTCTGAGCGTGTGTCGAGAGCGGGTTGCGCGACACGTCCGGCTGCTCGCCAGGGCCGACTTTCTTTGCTGCAACGAACAGCCTCCGTGGCGCTCGTACCATCGCAACGCAGGATCCAACGACGGCGGGCTGTTCAATTATTGGTCGATCTCCTGCCCCATCGCGACGGCTATCATAAACAGGACCTGCAGCGGCTCGAAGCGGTACGAGACACGCGGCCGAAAGGGACCGCGTGCTTGATCGTGAAATAGGTCAATCCAATTGGAGCGCGAAGCTACCATGGACAACTCCGCAGACGGCGCGATCGCACAGCCGGACACCCACGGGCGGTCTTCCTTGGCCGCGGTTGATTGCCGCGTCCACGAGCTGCTTCTGAGACAGGAGCGGCAGGAGCGGACGACCCTCAAGCTCATCGCCTCAGAGAACTTTGCGTCCTCGGCCGTGCTGGAAGCGAACGGCTCGATTTTCACGAACAAGTACGCCGAGGGGTACCCCGGCGCGCGCTACTACGCTGGAAACGAGATCGTTGATGAGCTTGAGGATCTGGCCATTGGGCGCCTGAAAACGCTATTTGGCAGCGAGCATGCCAACGTCCAGCCTTATTCCGGCTCGCCGGCCAACCAGGCTGTCTATCGTGCGCTTTTGAGTCCCGGTGACAAAGTCATGGGCTTGCCCCTTCCGGAAGGGGGCCATCTGACTCATGGTTGGGCCATCAACTTTTCCGGAACTGACTATCAACGCGTGCCCTATGGACTAGATGAAAAGACACAGCAGATTGACTATGACCGCTTGCGCGAGACAGCCAAGCGGGAACGGCCGCGGCTCATTTGGGTCGGCGGAACCGCTTACCCGCGTGTCTTTGACTACGCGGCAATGGCAGAAATTGCCCTGGAAGCGAACTCCTATCTCGTAGCCGACATTGCGCACATCAGCGGCCTGATTGCGGCGGGAGCGCACCCGAATCCCGTGGGCCATTGCGACGTGGTCAGCAGCACGTCCCACAAGTCGATCCGCGGTCCCCGCGGTGGCTTCATTTTGTCAAGGAACGAAGATCGCTATCAGGCCCTGTATCATACAAAGAGCAAATACAATCTCGCCAGACGAATAGACCGGGCGGTCTTCCCTCACCTGCAAGGCGGACCTCACATGAATGCCATCGCTGCGCTAGCGGTTGCCTTGCACGAAGCCGCGAACCCGTCCTTCCGAGGCTACGGCCAACAGACGGTCAAGAATGCCAAGGCTCTGGCACATGCACTGCTTGAGCGAGGTTATGACCTGGTTACCGGGGGGACGGACAATCACATGCTGATCCTTGATCTTCGCGATCGGCCACTATCGGGCAAGGCCTATGCCGAGCGACTAGCAAAGGCAGGGATCATCACAAACTTTAATATGGTGCCTGGCGACCCGCGGCATCCGGCGGTCACAAGCGGAATTCGCCTGGGGGCGCCAGCAGTGACGTCAATGGGCATGCGCGATGTGGAAATGGTGCAAATTGCTGGCTTCATTGACTCCGTCCTCCAGCGGCCAGACGACGAAGATCTCCATGCCTGCGTGCGAAGAGACGTTGCCGACTTGTGCGCTGCGTTCGAGGTCCCGGGCATCTCCGACAAGTAAGGTGGGCCAAGCAAAATGCCCATACCACATCCAACATCCGAAGCGAGGTATTCATGGCTAGGCAGTTCGTGTTCTCTTCCGAATCGGTTGGCGCGGGGCACCCGGATAAGTTGGCCGACAACATCTCGGATGCCATCCTCGATGCCATCCTCCGCACGGATCCCAAGGCGCGCGTCGCCTGTGAAGCGTTGGTAAAATCAGGGATAGTCGTTCTGGCTGGCGAGATCACCAGCGATGCCCAGGTGGATTACAGCCAAGTTGCGCGCGATACGATTCTCGACATTGGGTACGACGACGAGGCCGTCGGCTTTGACGGCCGGCGTTGCTCCGTCGTTCATGCCCTCACCGAGCAGTCGCCCGACATCAGCCAAGGCGTTGACGAGGGAAGAGGGCAAGACCTCCAGCAGGGAGCGGGAGATCAGGGCCTCATGTTCGGCTACGCATGCCGCGAAACCGATACCCTGATGCCTTTGCCGATCCAGCTCGCTCATCGCTTGACGAAACGGCAGGCGTATGTCCGGAAGGCACAACAGCTTGGCTGGTTGCGTCCTGACATGAAATCCCAAGTCTCAGTGCGCTATGAGGGGTTGCGCCCGGTCGCCCTGGATACCATCGTCGTGTCGACGCAACATGACGAGCAGGTCTCGCAAGAGACTGTCCGCGAGGGCGTCATTGAGGAAATCATAAAGCCTGTCCTGCCGACCCACCTGGAGACGGAAGGCATCAGAATTCTGGTCAATCCGACGGGGCGGTTCGTAGTCGGCGGGCCGCGTGGCGACTGCGGTCTCACTGGACGCAAGATCATCGTCGATTCCTATGGCGGGATGGGTCGTCATGGCGGCGGCGCCTTCTCGGGCAAGGACCCGTCCAAGGTTGACCGCTCGGCTGCCTATGCAGCCCGCTATGTCGCAAAGAACATCGTCGCTAGCGGACTTGCGGACGTGTGCGAGGTGCAGCTTGCTTACGCAATCGGCGTGGCCAGTCCGGTTTCCGTCATGGTCAACACGTTCGGGACAGCCAGGGTTGAGGAAAGCAGGATCGAGCGCCTCATTCTTGAGTTGTTCGATCTCAGACCGAAAGGCATTATCAAGATGCTTGATCTCTTACGCCCTATATATCGCAATACAGCGACCTATGGCCATTTCGGCCGTGAAGAGCCTGATTTCACCTGGGAGAAGACAGACAGGGCGGACGAATTGCGTCGCGAGGCAGGACTCGCCGCCCCGTGAGAGCCGCCGGCGAACGGATTGGCAAGCGGAAAGCCCATTTCCACCGGGCAGACCCGCGCCTGGCAGGCGTGGCGAGAAGCCGGCTCGGGTTTTTTGGCGGAGACATTGATGCCGGATTATGACGTGCTTTGCATCGGCAATGCCATTGTCGACATCATCGCCCAGTGCGACGAGGCATTCCTCGAGATCAACGGCATCATCAAGGGCGCGATGAACCTGATCGACACGCGCCGCGCCGAACTGCTCTACAGCCGCATGGGCCCGGCGATCGAGGCCTCCGGCGGCAGTGCCGGCAACACGGCGGCCGGCGTAGCCAGCTTCGGCGGACGCGCCGCCTTCTTCGGCAAGGTCTCCAACGATGCGCTGGGCGAAATCTATGCGCACGATATCCATGCACAGGGTGTCGCCTTCGACACCAGGCCGCTCAAGGGCGAGCCGCCGACGGCGCGCTCTATGATCTTCGTCACGCCCGACGGCGAGCGCTCGATGAACACCTATCTCGGCGCCTGCGTCGAGCTTGGCCCTGAGGATGTCGAGGCCGACAAGGCATCCGGCGCCAAGGTTACCTATTTCGAGGGCTATTTGTGGGATCCGCCGCGCGCCAAGGAGGCGATCCGGCAGACGGCGAAGCTCGCACACGAGGCCGGACGCGAAGTGTCGATGACGTTGTCGGATTCGTTCTGCGTCGACCGCTACCGGGACGAGTTCCTCGAGCTGATGCGCTCGGGCACTGTCGACATCGTCTTTGCCAACAGCCACGAGATCAAGTCGCTCTACCAGACAAAATCCTTCGACGAGGCGCTGGCTCAGATCCGCAAGGACTGCAAGATTGCCGCCGTCACCCGTTCCGCAAAAGGCTCGGTGATCGTGCGCGGCGACGAGACCGTGGTCATCGAGGCGACCGCCATCAAGGAGTTGGTCGACACCACCGGCGCCGGCGACCTCTACGCCGCCGGTTTCCTGCATGGCTACACGCAGGGCCGCAACCTCAAGACCTGCGGCGACCTTGGCTCGCTGGCGGCCGGCCTGGTGATCCAGCAGATCGGCCCAAGGCCAAGGCAGAATTTGCGCCGCGAGGCGGAAGGGGCTGGGTTGCTGTAGATGCGCCGGCAACTAACCAGCCGCCCTACTGACGCGATGACCGCAGTGGCGGAACTGTGTCAAAGCTCGCTGATAGCGACAGCCACTCGCTTCGGAGAACTGACCCATGCTGCTGCCGTGAAGCTCGCTGGAGGAGCGGTGCAAGGCGTGCTTGCCATGACGGCATTCACCGTCATCCAGATCGTCACCAGCATTTTCCAGAAGCTCAGCTTGGGGAAGGCCAGTAAGGTTCCTGAGGTAACGGAGAACTCGCGGCGTCCGTCGGACTTGACTTGCGATCACGTCCCACGATGCCGAATGCGGGCAGCAGACTGAATATTTCACAATGCTAGACAAAGGCGTAAAAGCGCGATCACATAGCGACATAAACATTTCGTTATGCGTCATTGACAAAAGAGCGAACTGCTGTGATTGTCTGCGTGTCGTGGTTCTCGCGTGCGGCGCTGCCGCAGCGGAGCTAAGAGGGAAGCCGGTGCGATGCCGGCGCTGCCCCCGCAACTGTTAGCGGCGAGCCAACCCCAGTCACGTCACTGAGGCGAATACCCTCAGGAAGACGGGTAGAGGCTATGACCCCGCGAGCCAGGAGACCTGCCACGCGAATTACGTCCACGGGCGGGGTGTCTCGGTGGCCGCTGCAACCCGGCGTTGATGCCGGCCTGCTAGCGCCTTCCTTGTCACCGACGCCCCAATCATCGGGGTATGACATGACTGTCTCTCAGCAAATTCCTGTAGCAACGCTCGGCGTGCCGCGCTTCGGTCGTCGGCGAGAACTGAAATTCGCGCTTGAAAGCTACTGGTCCGGAACATCGTCCGCTGGCGACCTTCTCACGACGTCGAAGGCGCTCCGTGCCGCTAGCTGGGAAGAGCAGCGCGATCGCGGCGTGTCGAAAATCCCGTCGAACGACTTCTCGCTTTACGACCATGTGCTCGACACCGCAGCCATGGTCGGGGCCGTTCCATCCCGTTACGGCTGGAATAGCGGCGAGGTCCCACTTGACATCTACTTCGCAATGGCGCGCGGCAACCAGGGTCAGACGGAGGATTGTGGACACGCTGGTTACCAGGTGGAGGCTCATGGACCTGGTGTAACCGCGATGGAAATGACCAAGTGGTTTGACACCAACTACCACTACATTGTGCCGGAACTCGATGATGATCAGACGTTCGCCCTCTCGTCATCGAAGCCGGTCGATTACTTCCTCGAGGCTAAAGCTCTCGGCATTCACACACGCCCAGTCATCCTTGGACCCATCACCTTCCTCAAGCTGGCGAAATCGCCTGCCGAGGGGTTCGGTCCCATCGCGCTCCTACCGCGGCTGCTGCCGGTTTACGAGCAGCTTCTGGAGAGGCTGAAGCTGTCGGGAGCCGACTGGGTGCAGATCGATGAGCCAGCGCTTGTCCTCGATCTGAACCCGAACGAACGAGCTGCGTTCGAATTCGCCTATGGCCAGCTGTCGAAAGCCGCGCCCGAGCTGAAGATCATGCTGGCTACGTATTTCGGGTCGCTGGGAGACAATCTCGAAACCGCGATTTCTCTGCCCCTGGCCGGCCTGCATATTGATCTCGTGCGCGCTCCCGAGCAGCTGGAAACGGTGGCTCGGCTCGCTCCGAAGGATCTGGTGCTCTCGGTTGGCTTGATCGATGGCCGCAACGTCTGGCGTGCGAACCTGCCCGCCATTCTCGACCGCATCAAACCGATCGTCGCCGGCTGGCCCTTGGACCGCGTCGAGATCGCGCCTTCTTGCTCGATGCTGCATGTGCCGATTGATCTGCGCATGGAGACGGAACTCGACGCGGACATCAGGTCGTGGCTCGCCTTCGCGGCCCAGAAGACCGACGAGCTGGTCTTGCTGGCCCGGGCCCTGTCCCAAGGCAGGGATGCGGTGGCAGGCGCGTTGAAAGCGTCTGCCGAGGCTGCCGCCACGCGCGTGACATCCACGAGGATCCATGACCCGCTTGTTCAGGGGCGGATCGCTAGCATTGAGGACAGCGCGAAGCGACGAGAGAGCGCTTTTGGCGAGCGCTCCAGAGTCCAGGCCGGCTCACTCGGGCTGCCGCCGTTCCCGACGACGACCATCGGGTCCTTCCCGCAGACGCCGCAGGTACGCAAGGCGCGGGCCGCTCATGCGAAGGGCCAGCTGAGCTATGTCGACTATGAGACGTTCCTGAAGAAGGAGATCGAGGCTGCAATTCGCTGGCAGGAAGAGATCGGGCTGGACGTGCTGGTGCATGGTGAGTTCGAGCGAAACGACATGGTACAGCATTTCGGCGAGCAGTTGTCCGGCTTCGCGCTCACCCAGCATGCCTGGGTACAAAGCTATGGGTCGCGCTACGTGCGTCCCCCCATCATTTTCGGCGACGTATCGAGGCGCAATCCGATGACAGTGCGCTGGTGGCAATTCGCCCAGTCGCTTACGGAAAAGCCCGTGAAGGGAATGCTCACAGGCCCAGTCACCATTCTCAACTGGTCTTTTGTTCGCGACGACGTACCCCGCTCCGAAGCCTGCCGCCAGATCGCGCTCGCCATCCGCGACGAAGTGACGGATCTCGAAAGATCCGGCGCAAGGATGGTCCAGATCGATGAGGCCGCGTTTCGCGAAGGATTGCCACTGCGCCAATCTGACTGGAAAGTCTATCTCGACTGGGCTGTCGAATGTTTCCGGATCGCTTCAACGGGTGTAAAGGACGCGACTCAAATTCATACCCACATGTGCTATTCGGAGTTCAACGAGATCATTCACGCGATCGCTGGAATGGATGCGGATGTCATTTCGATTGAGACGTCGCGCTCGAAGATGGAACTGTTGGACGCCTTCACGAGCTCCAAATATCCGAACGAAATCGGTCCTGGCGTCTATGATATTCACTCACCACGCGTCCCGGAAGTCGGCGAGATTTCGGACTTAGTCATGCTTGCCCGCGAGCGACTGTCCGACGGCCAACTGTGGATAAACCCGGACTGTGGCCTCAAAACACGCAAATGGGAGGAGGTCCGCCCTGCCCTCATTAACATGGTCGCTGCAGCACGCGCGCTCCGGCAGAAAGTGCAGGCGTGAGGCTTCTCTTCCTCACCGTGTGGGGAGTTGCCGGCTGGCGGATGTCGGCCGGGAATATGCCAAACCGATCACACTCTTGGAAATGAGCCACTCGGCGCAAATGTGCAATTTCCCTACGGCACGTGTCTTAATCCCGCAGAAATATAAATGTGGCACTACGCTATAATATCGGTTCCTTGGGGACATACAGGCCCCGCGCCTCGAACAAATCGGACACGCGTCGTTTCTCAAAGTAGACTGCTTGGCGCGTTCGCTCAGGCAGCGACAATATATGGTGCTGCGTCTGTCCGCCCCCAGTTGATCGCGCAGACTACGGGCGAGGTGGCAGGTTTCGGGTATCGCTAGCGTCCCGCCAATTCGGAGATGGACGTCGCAATTCGTGTCGCCAAGTAAAAATCGCCAATCATTTTCGATTGCGAGTCCGCAGCCAGTTGGCCCTTATTTTCCTGAGATCTGCGTTACAGGCCGGGGCGTTGTCGCCGTTTCTGAGGGTAAGATGGGATAGGCGACGTCAGGTGCCTCTCCGGTCAGCGAGTTGAGGAAGGCAACAAGCAGGTCAACTTCTTCGTCCGCCAGTACTACGCCGAGCTGGGTGGTCCCCATAATGGCGACGGCCTGTTTCAGATCCCAAACCTTGCCCGAATGAAAGTATGGCGCGGTGAGTGCAACGTTGCGCAGCGGCGCCACGCGGAAGACATAGGAATCGTCGGCTGCATTGGTGACCTCAAATCGGCCCTTGTCTTTGTCCGGCAGGACTTCGGCGCTGGGCCGTTCCATGAGGCCGAATGGGTAATAGGCTTGCCCACCAACGTTGATGCCGGCATGGCAGGACGAGCAGCCTTTGTCCATGAAAAGCACCAGGCCCTGTTTCTGTTCGGAAGTCATGGCAACCTCATCACCATTCAGGAAGCTGTCGAACGGGGCAGGTGTGACGAGTGTCGCCTCGAAGGCTTCGATCGCCTTGGCGAAGTTGTCGAAGGTGACCCGATCGGCTTCAGCCGGAAAAGCTGCATCGAACCACTCGACATATTGCGGCATGGACTTGAGAGTGGCGATGAGTTGGCCCGGTGTATTGGCCATTTCGATCCCGGCTTGGACCGGTCCCTTCGCCTGAGCCTTCAGGTCTTCGGCACGACCATCCCAGAACTGGGCGATGTTGAAGACAGCGTTCAGTACAGTCGGCGCGTTGCGCTGTCCCTTCTGCCAACCATGGCCAATCGAGGTTTCGTGATTGTCGTCGCCGCCGGTGGCCAGGTTGTGGCATGAATTGCACGACAAGACGCCTGACGCCGAGACGCGTGGATCGAAGAACAGTGCCTTGCCGAGAGCGATCTTTTCCGGGGTGATCGGGTTGTTGGCGACTGTCGGCGTGGTGGATGGCAAAGCCGTGAAGGTGGCCAATGCCGTATCTCTGAGGTCGGTGGGGATCGAATCCGCAGCAAAGGCGGTGGGTGCCAGCAAGGTGACAGCCATCGTACTGAATAGGATTTTCATAATTGGTCTTCCTGCGTCGTCCACGCAGCCATTATGCGATCTACGGCTCATGAACGCCCTGAGCTAGATCAGCTTGAGGGAGAGGACGGGGTCTCACACCTGTTTTCGCAGCTGAGCTGGGACCCTCTTGGAAGCGATCGCTCTTCTCGATTGGACTTCAGGGAGGAGGAGTATCCCTGGTTGGCAACCGGTTTTATGCATCAAAGCACGCCCTGAGGGCGGCTTCGTAGATTCGGTCACTGCGATCTTCCAGCCAAGGTTGAGAAAGTCGACAGCATCCGCAAGACTGGCAATCTCTTGCACGATGTGCGCTGCACGCCTTGCGAAAAGTGAGCTTCTGAAACGTCAGGGTTCTTTCGTTCCTCCTGACCTGCTGATTGCGTGAATCGGCCTTGTCGACACCCGCCGACTACACATTGTGATGTCACCAGCGATGGCGGTTTCAATACCTAAGCAGCGACGGTCTATGCGACAGTATGGAGGTCGTAGCGGAATAGCCGTTCTGCCTTCATCGATCGTCACACCGGCATATAGCTCCGCTTCTACGAACATCCCATCACGCGAGGATGGCGCGGCGCTTGAGCAGGTCCACCCGCTGCAACTGCCTCACACCTTGATCCACAGATCCTAGGCGATGACCATGTTGTCGTCATCATTTGACGGGCGCGCGGCATTGGCTCATAAGCGAGCCACCGCAAACTGTGCGGTTGCCAGTGCGTAATGAAGTGAATTGGAATGATCTTCGGTTTGGGAAACACGCACGTCCGACGCAGCTTGCGTTGACAGAGGCGGTTTTAGGCGCAATAGCACCTCCGCTGGCCTATTTTGTGGAGTTCAATTGTGGTTCGGCCAGAGGCGCGGGGCGCCGGACCGGCCCCTTGTAAACCTAATCAAAGAGAGAGAGATCCTGGATGGAAGAAATCTTACCGCGCATCGCCACTGGTGCCGGCATCGGCCCGGCTGTCGCAGAGAAGGCCGTTGGGTTAATGCTGGGTTTCCTGCGGAGCCACGCGGCCGACGGTCCCGGCGCGCGCATGATCGAGGCCATTCCGGGAGCTTCGGAATTAGTAGCGAAGTATCATGGCGACGACCCAGAGGGTGGCGGCCTTATGGGGCTCGGGCAGCAATTGATGAGTGAGGGTCTCAGCATGGCAAAGATCGCCGCCCTCGCCAACGAGACGATCGCCTGCGCCAAGGAACATGCCGGCGACGAACTCGTGGACGAGGTCCTCAATTCCGTTCCTGGCCTTCCCCAGTTCGTCTGATTAGCGGCAGCCGGGGGCGCATGACCTTGTGCGCCCGTGCCGGCCCGTTTGCGCAGCAGGCATTCTCCGCCGGGCGTTCCGCACCGATCTCGTGAGACCACCAACCGCCGGGCACGCGGAGCGAGCGTTGGAGTACTTCATTCGTCTATCGAAAAATCAACTTCAGGCGATTCGATGTGTATAATTTCTGGCGGTAAGGGTTTATCCTGAACGCTTTCGATGAAGCCCGCGAGATAGGCAAACGTATTGTATTTCTCGAGGACTAGCCGCTTCGCCTCTCTTATTGCGCCGCGACGTTCCTTCCAGAGGTCTGAGTTGATAATTTCTTGAATTTTTTGGATTACGTTCTTGTCCTCTGGGTCAATCAGAACCATAGAGTCCGAAGGGAAGAACCTCGTGATTGCCGGGCTGCCGTAATAGATCGGCATTGTTTCAGCGACGAAGCAGTCCATAAGCTTCTCTGTAAAATAGTAATCAGCACGAGTATTCTCGAACGCTATACTGTAGCGATAAGGTGCGAGTGCGTTCCATTTATCTCCAATCAGCCGAAAACCTCGGCCGAACAGGTCAAAATCGAGCTCCTTTCTTAGCCGTTCCAGAAACGCCAGCCGATACCGATGTCCTTTAAGCAGGGCGATGTTACTGGTAATCCATGATAGCCGAAGTGGCTTATCCATGACTTCGCTGACCAGAAGTTGGTCATATGTCTTGTTTACAGACCAAGACCGAGTGATCGGTGGAGACAAAACGAATCGGCGAGCTGCATTCTGCCGAGCAACCAGCTCTGCGTCAGACGTCAGGACGATAGTATTTTTCCCCTGCCCTTCATGAAATGCACGATGAGCTTTCGTCGGCGGTTCGCCGATTGCAAAAATTGTCCTGTTGGGGCTCGCCTCGATATCAACAGGGAGCCCAAAAAGAGAAGCAGAGTTAAAGACAATATGCCAATCGGGCACGAAGGATGTCGTGCGTACAAAAGCGACATTGTTCCAGATTCCACTGCCCTTTGGAGTGAGGTGGTGGATTGCATCATCCAAAACGCCCCAAGAATCTAGACATGTAGCAACAATGGGCGCCGGGCGTTCCGTCAACAATTTGGCCGACAAAGCAGTTCCACTCCCTTCACTCGTGAAGGTACTCAATCGCCATTCAGGATTGCGGTAACATCGGGCAGCATAAACCTTCAGGGACCTGCTGTCGAGGCAATTGTCGCTTTGCACTTGACCAGGTTCTTCCTCGCTTCGTGTGGTGATTAGGCCGGCTGAGTGGCAGCATGCGTGCCTAAGGAGTTCGCAGCCGGCGCTGCCTAATGGTACGTTTGATCGTCTTCAGGCGGTTGATCAGCCCTTCCGCCTCGGCCGTTCTCCACGGCAGTTCAATGGCATCGCGAACGGAGTCAACGTCACGGCGTAGGACCAGACCGAAACGCGTGATGGCGATGAGCCGGGTGACGCCAAGTCGATCGAAGTGCCGAGCTTGCCCAACTCACAGGCCCCGCAAAATGCCGCGGAGGGGCAAGGCAAGCCTGCGCATAGTGGCAAACTCATGTCATCCCTGCTTCAGGACGTCGACCTTTCTGGCCTGGTTGATCGTCAGCACATACGGAGGCTTCATGCAGAGGGCCTCGGCGACTACCGGCGAGATCACACGGCCGGTCGCGGCATTCTGTATGAGGACGCGTCGCTGGCTGGTTGATGCGTATGATTGATGCAGGCGGCTCACTGTCCTTGCCCGGCCTCTCGGCGCGGCGCCAACTTGCGAGAAGCCGCTCCAGATTCGAGAAGCTGCCGGTCGCCGCGCTGTTTGATATCGTGGAACAGGTGTCATCCGCAGCCATTGCCGCCTCTCCAGGACCGGCTAAGAAACGCCTCGAAATACATTGATGTCCTAGGTTTATCAGCGGCGGTTCCCAGCCCCTTTGCAAGAGCGGCTCACCGGCGATGAACTTACATCACTTTGGCCATTGCCAATGAACGTTTGTTCCATCGTCCCTGAAGCCCACCATCAACCGACCACTATCGCTCGATTTCACAGTCCAAAGAAGCAAAGCGAGACAAAAACAGCGCGCTTAGCCTCGAGGCTACTAGCGACTTCGGCGCTAAGTTAGAGCGGCACGCGCCACGCACCTCGGCAGGGTCGCCAACAACGAGTGGCTCAGCGGTCACGCCGCGAAATATGGCGCATCGATGTCGCTTCTGGACGAGCATTGGCAATAACGCAGTCAGAGACATTGTTGCTTTCAGCGGCAACCGGCCCTATGAAGCGACGCTTCGCTGACTATGTTTCACCGCCTGGAGAGTTTCATGACAGAAGAAGCCGGAAAAAACGTCGACACCCTCATTGAGCTTGCCGCCGATGTCGTGTCGGCCTACGTGTCCAACAATCCGATCCCGGTGGGGGATCTCCCTGCCCTCATCGGCCAAGTGCATGCGGCTCTGAGAGCGACGGCCGGAGGTATCTCTGCACAAGAGCCGGTTGCCCTTACGCCTGCAGTCCCGATCAGGAAGTCGGTGACACCGGACTACATCATCTCCCTTGAAGACGGGAAGAAATTCAAATCTTTAAAGCGCCATCTGTCGACCCACTATGGGCTGACGCCGGGTGAATATCGGGCCAAATGGGGCCTGCCGGTGGATTATCCCATGGTGGCGCCGAACTACGCCGCGAAGCGTTCGTCACTGGCGAAAACGATGGGGCTCGGCCGCAAACCGAAAGCGCCGAGAGAGCCGGAAGCGCCGGTGCCGACGAAGCGAACTCGCAAGAAGGTCGCGGCTTGATTGCGGCAATTGAAATTCCTTCTGCAGCGTTGCAGCCGTCGGCTTAATCTGGGCGTCGCATAAAAAAGGCGGGGCCGACCCCGCCTTCCTTTCCAACAACTTGTTTCATGAGGAATTCGCGACCCATGCAGCAATCTGCTGCCCTCACTTTTTGCTCGTCCCTATCGAGCGGCAGTGAGCACTTCCGGGCCTACACGCCCACTCTTGCGACTTCGCAGGAGAAAATTTCAACCAGCTTTGCTCAGGCTGCCAGCTGAGGACTTGCCAGTGCGGCGGTCCTGCTCGATCTCATAGTTGATCTTCTGGCCGTCAGCGAGGGTCGAGAGGCCCGCGCGTTCGACAGCGGAAATGTGGACGAAAACATCCGGACCGCCATTGTCGGGCTGGATAAATCCAAACCCCTTGGTGCTGTTGAACCACTTTACCGTTCCAGTCGTCATATACTTGTTCCTTCTTCTACAATGCACGTGGGCGGCCATTAGGCCTGTCCGAGTCATAGCCGAGAGTTGGGCGCAGCAAAAAGCGAAAAAATGTTAAGCCCCGATCGGCTGGCGCACTCCATTGTGGGCGTAGCCGCCAGCAAGCACTGTCCTATACTACCGCTCGAGCGTGGCCGGAAGCGCCCAATTTCCTCCAACGCTCCTCAGCGCCACGTCGATGGCTCGTGTTTGGAGGCGCGGGACGTAAGGCCGACCGCTGCTCGTGCCGCCAGGTCAAAAGGCCGGGTAGTTCACGGAGCTGCCTTCGTGCATAACACCTTGGGAGCGCCTTAAGGAGTTTCGAGTTGGATTGTTTCAAGAGGGTCGAGGGGTTGATCGATGCGACCAGCGTGGAAGCGATCGATAGCGCGCGCGTTTTGCTGGACCAGTTCAAGGGCAAGTCAGAAACAATCGCCCAAGCGATTGACGACTTCCTGCTTGATTTCATGACCTTGCTGTTTGTGGTAGAAGCCACCCGCGAACAGTTCCACAATCCGGCGAGGCGGTTAGCGCGCATCAGATTGAGCAAGGTAAGGCTGTTACTCACGCGATGCTCTTGACCTAAGCGACCACTCGCCAGGGTGCATTTGCAGCCGAGCGCACCAGGCGGTATTTTATGCACATGAAATCAATCGCGACCGCTAAATTCTGCTGTTTGGTTCCCATGGACGACGGCAAGCGCGGACAGCTTCCGTGCTGCTGTCCTGCAGCGGCAAATGTGCTGCATGCCCCCATCCAAGGCGAGCTCGACGTTTGTTTCTTACCTTGACCAAGGTCCCGCGAAAACACTCCCCTTTCCGCAGCAACTCATCACTGTTCAACCGCCTCGCGGCAGGCCATCACGCCAGAAGACAGCAACGGCATCGTTTTTCCCGCCCAGTCCTACGACCTCGTTTTCCAGCGCCTCGCGAATGTCGCCACCCGCCGTTTTTTTTCAGGTCCGTCTTCGCGCGCGAGCTGGGTCGGCGCCCACTTAGCTACGCTGCTCACGCCTCTACCCTTCAGCACCGCCCGGTCTGACTGTCGAGGACATCGGTCCGCTGGAGCGACAACATTTCAATTCTGACCGTCGGTGCAGCGGCCTTCGAAGCGCATCCCGTCCCCCTTCCCCAGCAGCGCGCCCAATCGTCTTCCAATGAAGAAGATATTCTCAGCCGTGCTCGCGTCGCCTTCAGCCCTGTTCGATGGCCCACAATGTCGGATGCACAACATGTCAGACTGACTTGTCCACATGCCTCGAATGTTTTCTGATCTGGCACGGTGCATGCGTGTTCGTCCGCAAGGCGGTCGCGGATCAAGGAAAATCCCTCCAATGACCATCCCCCCATGAACACCGCCGCCGGTCTCCTGGGCTCATCCCAAGATGAGGCTCGAGTGAGCCTTGGCCGCATGATTCATCTGGCTCGGCCTGCCCGCCGAGATCGAAGACGCAGCCCGTTCAGGAAAATGAGGAACAAATCACTGCCTCGAAACTTGCCTTTCCAACCGGAGCCATCGATCGCCCCCTAGTTGTTTGATCCCAGGCTTTGATGGCGCATACTTTTCGTCCGAATCAAAGGATGCGCTATGGGCCAGGTTCTTCATGGGAGCGCCACGACGACAGAGGCGATCCGTCGAGCGATACAGCATAGTCAAGAGAGCCTGAGGGCGCTGGCGAAGCGCTACGGCATCAATCAGAAGACGGTTAGGAAGTGGAGGAACCGGACGTCGGCCGCCGATCTTCCGACTGGCCCAGAGATCCGAAGTCGACAGTGCTATCGACTGAGGAAGAGGCGGTCATCGTCGCCTTTCGGCGTTATACGCTGCTGCCACTGGACGATTGCCTCTATGCTCTCCAACCGACGATCCCGCATCTGTCGCGGTCATCCTTGCATCGCTGCCTGCAGCGTCACGGGATAGGCAGGTTGCCGGATGTCGAGGGCGACAAGCCGGCAAGGAAGAAGTTCAAGGCCTATCCAATCGGCTACTTCCATATCGACGTCGCCGAGGTCCGAACCGAGCAGGGCAAGCTGCATATGTTCGTGGCCATAGATCGGACCTCGAAGTTCGCTTTCGTCGAGCTGCACGAGAAGGCAACGACAGCGGTCTCCGCCGATTTCCTGCGCCATCTTCTTGATGCTGTCCCTTACAAGATCCACACAGTGCTTACCGACAACGGCATTCAGTTCACGACCCCAGGTGCCGGCGGCTCGGCCGTTCCGCTGATCAAGGAAGCCATGGCGGCGGGAGAAATCATATGGGCGCACGCCTTCGAACATACTT
>NZ_JAMYPU010000038.1:0-40714 GCF_040320535.1 Mesorhizobium sp. M0676 | reverse complement strand
TTGTCAAGAAACGCATGGCTGAGGTGGTTGCCGGAATCGCCCAGGTCACTGGCGCGAAGATAGCTCTTACTATCGAGGGCAGCAACGCCGCTGTCTTCAACCATCCGGTGCCGACCGAGCTGGCGATGAATGTGGCCAAGGAGGTGGCCGGTGAAGACAAAGTGGTCGAGACGCCGCCGGTACTGGGGGGAGAGGATTTTTCTGACTTGGCGGCGGTCCGGCCGGGTGCCTTCATCAGATGCGGCAACGGTGACAGCGCCGGTTTGCACCACGCCGCCTATGACTTCAACGACCAAGCAATTCCGTTCGGCACAACGTTCTGGATCAAGCTTGTAGAGAACACGCTCGCGGCTTGAGGTGTGAGAATGGCAAGTACTATGGTCGGGATGTCAGATGTTGAGGACCAGATCGGCACCCTTGGGACAGAACCGATCAGAAATTGATTTTAGAAAAAGACCGGCTCGACAGATGGTGTGGCGGTACATCGAATTTGGATGAAGACGGTCGCCACCCGGCCGATCAGCTTCTTGCACACCCGGCGCCGGAGCGTTAACCGGACATCCGCCAGTCAGGATCAAATCGGGATGGATAGCGTCGAATGCATCGTCGCGGGAGCAGGTGTTGTCGGCCTTGCCGTCGCCCGGGAACTCGTGCGGCTCGGCATAGAGACGATCGTAATCGAAGCGGCGGATGCAATCGGCACCGAGACAAGTTCCCGCAATTCCGAGGTGATCCACGCAGGCATCTACTATCCGGCCGGCAGCCTCAAGGCGAAGCTCTGCGTCGACGGCCGCACGAAGCTCTATCGTTACGCCGCTGAGCGCGGAATCCCGCACAAGCGCTGTGGCAAACTGATAGTGGCGACGCTCCCCGAGCAGGAAGCGACGCTCGCAACGATCGCCACGAAGGCCGCCAGTTGCGGCGTCAGCGATCTCATCAGACTCAGCGCCGCCGAAGCGCACGCCTTGGAACCCTCCCTGCGCTGTACGGCTGCCGTCCTGTCGCCCTCGACCGGCATCATCGACAGCCACGCCTTGATGCTTGCGCTGCTCGGGGAAGCCGAAGAGGAAGGCGCCTACCTCAGCCTCAACACCAGGATCGTATCGGGCCGGATCGAGCCGGGCCGCTTCGTACTACAGACTCATGATCACGGCACCGGCAGCGACTACGACATCTCCGCCCGATATTTCGTCAATGCCACTGGCCTCGACGCCAACGCGCTCGCCGTTTCGCTCGGAGGGCTGGAGCGGAAATTCGTCCCCCGGCTCTACTATGTGCGTGGCAACTATTTCTCGGTGACCGGACGTCCGGCCTTCTCACGTCTGATCTATCCGGTTCCTGAGCCGGGCGGCCTCGGCATTCACCTGACGCTCGACCTCAATGGCGGCACGCGCTTTGGCCCCGATGTGGAATGGATCGAGGCCAAGGATTACAGGGTCGATGCGCGCCGCGCCGAGCACTTCTATGGCGAGATCCGCAAATACTTGCCCGACCTCGCCGACGGCAGTCTGAGCCCAACCTATAGCGGCATACGGCCCAAACTCTCGGGTCCGGGCGAGTCGTCCGCCGATTTCATGATTCAGGGGCCCGACGCCCACGGCATCGACAGGCTCGTGAACCTTTTCGGCATTGAAAGCCCGGGCCTCACCGCGTCGCTTGCGATCGCCGAGGAGGTGGCTCGGCTTCTCACCGCGACTGCAACCAGGACGCGATGAGGGCACGGCCAGGTCATATTTTCGAAGACCTGACTACAGAAGCCACTCCTCCCCTGCCGCCACACCGCCTTCGATACGATCCCAGCCGAGCGCGCCGACGAAAAGATCGCGGTCGAGAAGGCACAGGCCGCCTATTCTATTCAGCAGCGACGTACCGATGACGAAAGAGGCCCGACAGACCGACTGCAGTGAAAAGGCAACAACGTGAGCCGAAAGGGCTACTCCACAGTACCCGTCCGCATCGGCTTACCGGCGCGAAGATGCTTGCGGTGCCCGTGGACGCGGCAGATGCTGCGCAATTTGGCTCGAGGCGATGTAGATGTCTGCTCAGATGGGATGGGGACCGTGGCAATCATCCGGTGAGTGCCGGTGAGTTCCTCTCGATACGGATCGTGCGGCGAGGTCTATAAGCAGGCGCCGTCCGCAGTGTTTCTGCTGCACTTAGCTTGGGTTTTTGACCGCCAGCACCAATGAGGGTAGCTGCACCTTCCGCTGGGATCGGAAGCTTGGTGGATTTCCCATGCCACGCTGGACCTGCTTGGCTGTTTCAATCCGCTTTGGGACGCGGCAATCCATCGCTCGGAGGTGTCCAGCTGACAGTTTCGGTTGAGTAGGGATCTCTTCTCACCAACAGCACTTTAGGATGCGCAGGCGCGCAGAAAACGCGGGTTTCCTGCGCTCATACATTGTAATTGGCGGAAACGGACCATCCGACGCTGCTAATTTCACGAAGCAGGCACTGAGCTGTCCGGTCCCGGCACGAGGTCCCAGAAGTATCGAGCCGCGAGTTTGGTCCCGCATTTCGAAACAATAACGTGAGCTGGGAGGAGCTAAAGATGAAAAGGAAGCAACGCCACGAAACCAGGAATGATCCCCTGCGACGTGCAATCCTGAGGGCGATAGCTGCACTCGGCATAGCGGCGCTAGCAATCGCCCCGTTTGCCGGTTTGGCCTCGGCGCAGTCGCTGCTCGATAAGATCAAGAACGGAGAGACTGTTCGCATCGGCTTCTCCAATGAAAACCCGTGGGCCTATCCGGGCACGAATAACGAGCCGCTTGGCTTCGTCAATGCCATGACGATCGACATTTTGAAGAAGTTGGGCACGACCAAGGTCGAGCCGGTCGTCACCGAATGGGGCTCGCTCATTCCTGGCTTGCAGGCAGGCCGCTTCGACATCATCACCGGCGGCATGTACATCACGCCCGAGCGCTGCCGCAACGTGATGTTTACCGATCCGATCGTGACCCCCATAACAGCGCTGATCGTGCCCAAGGGCAACCCGGAAGGACTGCACTCCTACCAGAACGTGCGCGACAAAGGACTTACGTTCGTCACCGGTTCCGGCTGGTCTGAGGTGAGCAACGCGCAAACAATCGGCATCCCCGACGACAAGGTCATGCAGGTCGCCGGAGCGGTGGAGGTCGTGCAGGCTGTGAAGGCCGGCCGCGCCGCCGTCGGCGGCGGCGATTACTGGACCATGAAGAGATTTGCCGACGAGGATGACAGCATTGAGCTAGCCGATCCTTTCACCCAACCCGTCGAGCCGCCTAGTTCCGCGCTCGCCTTCCTGCCCAATCAGCAGGCGTCGGTCGATGCTTTCAATGCCGTGCTAAAGGATTATCTCGGCTCCGACGAGATGATGAAGTCGGTCGGAAAATACGGCTACACCAAAGCAAACTTGCCGCCGGAGAGCCACACGACCGCCGGGCTCTGCAAGGGCTGAGGCCGGCAGAATTGCCTTCCATGACTATGATCGCCTCCCCGCTCTCGTGCCGGGGAGGCTCCAGTGCAGCCGCGTTGTCTATTATAGATGAACGATTGTAAAGTGACGTCGGGTTGGTGATAGCCCTATTCGAGGTCTCCCAGAATTGGGGCGGACATTGAGCAGTGACCTGCGGGTTCGTGTTGTAAAGACTTCGAGTGAGGCATGTCCGCACGCAGGGTGGGTGTGCTGCCCGTAATCCCTGGACGCAGACTTCCGGCAGGCCGCGAAAAATCGGTCACAATCGCGGCCTCACCGCCTTGTTCGGTCTGGGTTCTCAACCCCAGATGTTCGCCGACAGCCCAAGCGCCTGAAGCTGGGAGCCCCGATCCTCGATGCCAACAACCCGCAGCGTATCGGCCTCAGGGCGAGCTCGCCGTGGCACGACACTCAAAAGTGCGTCGTTGCTGGCAGGCACCATCAGCCGCGGAGCGCCGCGCCAGCACAAAATGTCAGGCAAGGCAACTCCAGCTGAGGTCTGGCAAGGTCGCTCGGCGACAACGCCATCGCCGAAGCGCTCGGCAAGAGTTGGCGGCGGCAAAACGGGGGTATCGTAGAGGAAGCGGCGGGCGATCCGCCCAAGTTCGACCCTTGCCGGCAAAAAGGCAGATCCGAAACCGTTATGACAGACCGGCTGGGGACATGTGCGGACGATCGCCGCAGAGCGGACAAGCCCCGTCATCGGTCGCGGCGCGCGTCGAAAACACGATCACTCCTTTCTCCTCGGCAACCGATCCGGCCGTGATGATGACGACAACGGCAATTTGTTGGCCAGGATGCTCCCCTTGGGAAAACACCAAGCGAGCAGCTGGAATCATCAAGCTGAGTCGAAGCCGTTCTTGCACGCCGGCTCAACCGCTTGGTACCAATCGACATCCTGAAGTTGACGGACGCGCAGTTTGCCCTTGAGAATGCCGTCAACTACGCAGCCCGTCCGGAATCATGCCGGGCGCCATGGGCGGATAGCTCCCGGATCACGGAGTGCGGTAATCAACGCTGACCGTTGAGGAACTGCGAAGTTGGCAAGAATCGCCACTTAGTTACGCATCCCACACGGCGGCGCGCCCGTGTTGATCTCCGCAGACCAAATCTCCCGCCTGTGCCAGCAGAACGCGGCTTTTATGCGCATTTGGTATTACAACGCCGATCTCCTGCGCCTATAGATGAGGCATTCGCGCAAACCGTCTCATAGGACGCGCTAAATTCGCGGAGCGGCACTGGCCGTCCAATACCCCATATGAAGATCGGCCTGACCTGTTTGCAGGCCGCCAATTCGAAGGATTTCGCCGCTATGAACAAGCAACTCTCGCCTGCAAAGGATGTAACCTTCGCGCTCTTCGATCGCCTCGAATCCGAGGTGCGCAGCTACATCCGGGTATATCCAGTCCTGTTCGATCGTGCGGTTGGCACCAGCATGATGGCTTCAGACGGTCGGGAATATCTTGACTTCTTCGCAGGCGCAGGCGCGCTCAATTACGGGCACAACAACCCAGTCTTCAAGAGGGCATTGCTGGATTACATCGAGCGCGATGGAATACTTTTCTCGCTCGACCTTGCTACGACCGCCAAGAAGGCATTCATCGAAGCTTTTGAGCGGTATATTCTGAAGCCCCGGGGCTTAACGTATAAATTGCAGTTCACTGGTCCTACCGGTACCAACGCCGTCGAGGCGGCGCTAAAGCTGGCACGCCAAGTGACAAAAAGGTCGAACATTGTCTCGTTCACGAATTCGTTCCATGGGGAGAGCACCGGGTCATTAGCGGTAACCGGAAACAAGGAGCACCGTACAGCTGCGGGCTTTCCTCTCGCGAACGTGACCTGTTTGCCTTACGAAGGTTATCTCGGCGCTTCAGTTGACACGATCGACTACTTTGAAAAGCTGCTCGAGGATCCAAACAGCGGCCTCGATAAACCTGCCGCAGTGATCCTGGAAGCAATCCAAGGTGAAGGGGGCATCAATGTTGCTAGCGTTCAATGGCTGCAACGGCTGCGTGACCTGACATCGCGGCACGGGATCCTGATGATCCTTGATGACATCCAGGCCGGTGTCGGTCGCGCGGGTAGCTTCTTCAGTTTCGAAGCGGCTAAAATCGTGCCAGACATCGTCACGCTCTCCAAGTCTTTGTCGGCGATCGGAACGGCGATGGCCCTTGTTCTCATTAAGCCTGAACTGGATGTTTGGGCTCCTGGCGCACACACGGGTACGTTCAGAGGCAACAATCTCGCTTTCGTAACCGCCCGTGCGGCTCTTGAGGCCTACTGGTCCGACTCCAAGTTTGAGGACGAGATCGCTCGCAAGTCCGCTATCCTGGCTGAGGAACTAAAGTCGATCGTAGACGATTTCCCTGCCCTTGGCTTCAGCGTACGAGGCCGCGGATTGATGTATGGCCTCGTATCGCCAAAGCACCGTTCATTGCCGGTCCTCATAGCGCAGGAGGCTCTCCACCGCGGTTTGCTAATGGAGACCGCCGGCTCGTACGGTGAGGTACTCAAGTCCATGCCTGCTCTGACGATCACCGAGGATGAGCTCCGCCGTGGTCTATCTATCGTTCGCGACAGCATCAGCGCGGTGCAAGGCAGCGTGGCGGCAACCCTTTGAGGGGGCGTTCCGCTAGTGAAGCACTACAACTTTTGCGGCGAGAGGCACATAGAAATGGCAACCAATGTATCGTCGGTTCAGTAGCGAGCCCGCCGATATTTGTGTCGGGCAAGTTCCGAGCGGCCCATTAGATCCTTGCTTCAAGTCGTGAGCCCGGCAGATGTCCAGGAGTGTGCGACCGTCCTGATGGCGACAAACCCAACGACCCGGCGCGCACGTGGAGGCTGCGCGCATAACGTGGCCACGTCGGCCGCAGATAGCCTTATACGCAAGGATTCCGACTACGCCACCTCCCTAGGCGTACCGGCCCCGGCAGCGAGCTTAGTCTCCTGCCGGGGATTCATCTGCTGAGTGTCTGTGCACTTAGCCGCTCTCGGCGCTTTCAGCCGGCCTCCTTCAGTGGCGGTAGCGTGTGGCTGCAGAAGAATTCAGCAGATGGAAAATGAGCAAGAGTGAGGTTGAATCAATACAATGTCACTCATAGCATGGAAACGTGCGTGCCGAGCATAGAAACCTGGTGCTTATGAACAGCCACGTCGGACCATCGTTGGCGCTGAAGCACCGATCGCCGGGTGATTTATATGATTTAGGATCGTCTTGCGCCCGGCTATTAAATGCTCGGTGCCGCATGCCTGCACGAATAGCTCGCCAGTCAAAACGCGACCGAAATCCTGTCGCTGTCATCTGGCCAAGCGTATAGAGGAACAGAAGAAACAAAACGAGCCAGCAGGAACTGATCCGAGACAGTGCGCGCGGAATCGTAGAGAAGCTATCAAGCGGTATGGTTACTCCAGTCGACCTGCTGGATGTCTTGGAGAAGCGGATCTCGGATGTCGACGGCAAGGTCAATGCTTTACCGATGCTATGCTTCGACCGTGCGCGGAAATCAGCAACGGAACTCATGAAAAAGCCCATAGCCGAGCGCGGCACTTTAGCGGGACTGCCGGTGCCGATCAAGGATCTCACGGACGTCTCTGGCGTGCGCAACACCTCGGGCTCACCCATCTTCAAGGACAACATCCCGGCGCGGTCAGACCTTTTGGTCGAGCATTTGGAGGAAAATGGCGCACTGATTTATGCCAAATCGAACACGCCAGAATTCGGTTCCGGCGGCAATACTTTCAATACGGTGTTCGGTGCAACACTAAATCCTTGGGATACATCACGTTCCGCCGCCGGGTCCTCCGGTGGTGCGGCAGTAGCACTCGCCACTGGCATGGCTTGGCTTGCACAAGGCTCAGATATGGGGGGCTCGTTGCGGAATCCAGCAAGTTTTTGCGGCGTGGTGGGTCTACGACCCAGCATTGGCCGGGTGGCGCGTACGCCAATGAGCAAGGTCGACGCCACGCTTGGCTTGGCCGGACCGATGGCGCGCAACGTTGAAGATGTTGCTTTGATGCTTGATGCAATGAGCGGCCATCACCGACTCGTTCCTTTCGGCCGCGCGCTCAGGCAAAAAGCCCAAACGCGTCGCCTATTCGCCTGATCTTGGGATCACGCCCGTTGACCCACAGGTCGCTGCAATCACACGCGCGGCAGCAGAGCGATTTGGAGAGGCAGGCGCGATCGTCGAAGAAACGCATCCGGATTTTGCCGAAGCGCATGAGTGCTTCCATGTGCTGCGAGCGTTCGAGTACGCCGGCATGGGAGTGCTTTTGCGTAAGCATCGCGAACTGATAAAACCGGAGGTCATCTGGAATATCGAAGCGGGATTGCGGCTCACGGTCGAACAGATTGAGCGCGCCGAGATGCTACGTGCAATGGCTCGGTATCGCCTATGCGATTACGCTTGCCTGCTGTCCGGCGCTGTCGTTGCCATGCGGCTTCACCGAGTCTGGCCTGCCCGTCGGATTGCAAATCGTGGCCGCGCCGCGTGGCGAGGCTCAGTTACTTGCTGGCGCCAAGGTTCTGGAGGATATTTTGGACGTGCGCCCTTCAACACCGATCGATGCGCGGGGAACCGAATCTGGTTGCTAAAGGGCGGTATTAGGTTCGCTTTCTCTGCGTCGACTTCTTTGTCTGCAAGAGAGTTGCGGCCACGGAGAGCAGAACAACGAGGCTCCTGCTGACTTCCCTCGTTGTAGGCTTGGGACGAAATCAAAATATGAATCAAAATCAGGCGCTGCGCACCCGCCCATCGACTAGGGCTTTTACCGAAAACCAGGGCCAGTACCTGGCCGTCATCTACGCCTATTCGCACATGTTTCGGCGCCGGCCCGCCGAAGCCACGTGAAGTCAGTCCGCCGTCGGTTCACCAGATGGTCATGACCCTCGAACGAAAGGGCCTCATTCGACGTCAATCCGGCGCTCCCCAAAGCGTTGAGGTCCTCATTCCGCCCGCAACGCCCTGCACAAATGAACCAACCAAGATTCGTGGGAAAATCTGTAAGCGTCCCAGACCGTGACCTCTACCAGCACAGGTAGGCCGCATTGGTCACGTGCTGAAGATCGTCGGCTGCAGGCGTCTACGCGACGTCACTCTAAGGCGACCACGTCTACATCTTGAAGCGAAACGACCTTCGTGGTCATCAATCTGGCGGGCAAGGCATTGGACATGAAGATTGTCGTGTTTCTAACTAAGGTCGAGCGTGTCCGGATGAACCTGATCACGGAAGAGTCAGGAACCTCCCCTTACACCAGAAAGCGGTGCGCTACGCCGAACGCCGTGCGGGCGCAAATGTGCGCAGACCGTGAAAAGACGCCGATTTCCTGCATCCAAGAGGCATGTTCGCGCAAAGTGGCGCACAAATCCTACTACACTAGTATAGTGGGCACTGAGCGGTCCCATGTCGAACAAAGGTAGATGGACAAACCCCAATGTAGCCCGCATAGCAAGGGAACCGCCGCATCATAATTCATCTGAACAAAATGGATATGAGGTCGTCTCACGGTGTGGTTGGTGGGGCCCGCGGCAAAACAAAAAGGAGGAACTATTGGATGGATAAGTGGCAACACCTTAGGAACAGGAGTGATGTCTTGAGACGTGCAATCCTGAGGGGAATGGCTGCACTCGGCATAGCTGCGATGGTAATCGCCCCGTTTGCCGGTCTAGCCTCGGCGCAGTCGCTGCTCGATAAGATCAAGAACGGTGAGACGGTCCGAATCGGCTTCTCCAACGAGATTCCCTGGGCCTATCCCGGTGAGAACAACGAGCCGCTCGGCTTCGTCAATGCCATGGCGGTCGACATTCTGAACAAGCTGGGCACGACGAAGGTCGAGCCGGTTGTCACCGAATGGGGCTCGCTCATCCCCGGCCTGCAGGCCGGTCGCTTCGATATCATCACCGGTGGCATGTACATCACGCCCGACCGCTGCCGCAATGTGCTGTTCACCGAGCCGCTGGCTAAGGTAACAGGGGCCCTGCTCGTACCAAAGGGCAACCCGGAAGGCCTACGCTCCTATAACGATCTGCGCGACAAGGGTCTAACCATGGTCACTGGCTCGGGCTGGACTGCCGTCAAAAATGCGCAAACAGCCGGCATCGCCGACAATAAGATAATGCAGGTCGCCGGAGCGGCGGAAGTTCTGCAGGCGGTGAAAGCCGGCCGCGCGGCTGCAGGTGTGGGCGACTACTTCACGATGAAGGCGTTCGCCGATAAGGACCCCAGCGTAGAAATCGTCGATCCGCTCATCGGTCGCGCCGAGGACGGCCTCTTTCCCGCAGGCTATGTCGGCCTCGCCTTTCCGCCCGACCAGCAGGCGACGGTCGACGCCTTTAACGAGGTGCTGAAGGCCTATACCGGCTCCGACCAGATGTTGGAGTCGGTCGGTAAATACGGCTTCACCAAGGCGATGCTGAGGGACGACACCAAGGCCGCCGAAATCTGCAAGGGGTGAAGCTCAGCCACGCGTGCGCCTGCCCGCCTCCCCGGCCCAGGCCGGAGAGCGCGAGGGCGAGGGTACAAACGTGGACGAACTCGATCTCGGCTTCAACGCGCGGAGCTGCGCGCCAGAGGTGTCGCTGATCACCATTGTCGTGACCCCGGGGGGGGCACCCTGGCGATCGTCTTGAGGCAAATCGTCGGACGTCCGGGTCTCGCCCGTTGGCCGCTACGCTGGTTGGGCGTCGCCAATATCCCGAACGTCGAAGCAGACACTGTGCACGACCAGCTAAGTGCCCAATTCGACCATGCTCAATTCCTGGGAATGGCCCTGAAACCATTGGCGGGCGCGTCAACAAAGTCAGAGCGGGCAAGGCACGACGGCAAACGCTGCGCCTTCAGCGGATTATCAACGGGCCAGTACGGGAGCCGACGGGGGATGCCTCGGATTTGGGAGCTTTTGGATGAGTTCGATGTTGGAACGAGCTTCTTCGTTCCCGCTGCAATCGCTCGCATTGTTTGCAGACGAACAACGCGTAGACGTAAATGAAGGCCAAGAAATCGGGATGCGCTGCTGGAAAGGACTCGCACGAGAAATCCGAAGGGGTCGGTCTCATTCCGCGACCTCGTCAATGTGGCCGCTTTCCTGGGGTTCTTGATCAGCTTGGCCCGGAACATCAGGCCTGGATAAAAGGCTCTTTAGCGATCGGTATGTCTTCCTGCCAGCGCTATTGCCCTTCCCCTGCGGCTTTCCGATCTCCAGCCGATGGAAGCTGGCATACGCGCACAAGCGGTATTGGGACGATGGCGCCTGACTTCCTTTTCCTGGAACCCCGCGCATGCTCTATGTCTGCAATGCGCCCTCTGCAGCAGCGATTTCGGCTTTTCCTATCGGCGGCATGATTGCCGACCGCCCTTTGAATAGTTCAACGACAGGCATTGGCGAGAACACCGAAGACCTCGCCGTTATTTGCCCGCCGAGCAGGTGAACCAGTCGCGCAAAGCACAGAATTACAGCAGCCAATGGGAGACGGCTTCAATGGATAGAAGTAGCCGAAAGGTCCTTGTTACTGGCGGTAGCAGAGGACTAGGTTTCGCAATTGCTAAAAGGTTGTCGGAAGATGGGGCGCAAGTGGTCATTTGTGGTCGCGATCAGTCAAAATTGGATCTAGCTGTCGCTGAATTACTTTCGAGATCCGCATTTGCTCACGGCATAGTTGCCGATCTTTCGCGGCGAGCGGATGTTGACATGTTGTTCGATCGCACACTGGAACTGTTGGGAGGCCTTGATTGCCTCATCGTGAATTCTGGTCACGCGCCATACGGAACTATCGAAACATTAAGTGACAGGGATTGGGATCAGTCCTACGAGATGTTGCTTATGAGTGCAGTTCGGCTATCGCGAGCTGCAGCCAGACTGATGAAAGCGTCAGACCTTGGTGGGGATATCGTCTACCTGACGACTACAGGCGTTCACGAAGCGACAGATCACCGACTTGTGTCAAATGTCATGCGGGCCGGAATAGCAATAGTGGCCAAGCATCTTGCAGATTCCCTTTCAGGAAGCGGTGTTCGTGTAAATGTTGTAGCGCCAGGATATTTCGATACCGGCAGGGTACGCAGGAGAATTGAGGACCTGATGGTTAATGAGGGACTTGATAGACCGTCCGCCACTGGACGAGTCGCCACCGCTAATCCCTTGGGGCGGATCGGAGCGGCCGATGAGCTTGCAGAACTAGTCGCATTCATAGTGGGCGATCGCGCAAGATACCTGAATGGAACCACGATCACGATTGATGGGGGCAGTAGCCGCCTTGTTACGTAATCCGACTAGAGCACGTCCTGTTTAATCCGGTTCATATCCTGCGGCTTTGAAGTAGTTGGCACATTCGGCTGGGGTGAAGAGGTCGACGACCGCGCCGACCGCGTCCCAGAGAGCCTTGATGGTTCTCTTGGGCCTTTGCTCGCAGCAGCGCCTTGAGTTTGGCGAAAGCGTTCTCAATCGGATTGAAGTCGGGACTGTAGGGCGGCAAGTAGAGCAGGCTCGCGCCTGCGGCCTCAATCGCGTCGCGCACGCCGGCGGCCTTGTGGGCGGGCAGGTTGTCCATGACGACTACGTCGCCCTCCGACAATGTAGGGACCAGCACCTGCTCGACATAGGCCAGGAACACGTTGCCGTTCATGGCGCCGTCGTAGACGAAGGGCGCAGTCATGCCCGTCAGCCGCAGCGCTCCGGTGAAGGTCGTGGTCTTCCAGTGATGGGGTGGACGCCCCCGACGGCATCGATGTGCCAGAGTGGAGGTGTTCTCAGCCACTTAAAGGAGGCGCCTATGACGGAAGTTAGCACCATCGGCCTGGATCTGGCCAAGAATGTCTTTCAAGCACAGGAGCGAGCTCTGCCGGAGCGGTCATCTTCCGCAGGAAGCTGCGGCGCGACCAGGTGCTGGCTTTCTTTGCCGCCCAACCACCGTGTTTGGTGGCAATGGAGGCATGCCCGGGTGCCCACTACTGGGGTCGGGAGATCGGGAAGCTCGGCCACACCGTGCGGCTGATCGCACCCGCCTATGTGAAGCCTTTCGTCAAACGGCAGAAGAACGACATGTCCGATGCGGAGGCGATCTGCGAGGCGGCGCAGCGCCCGACCATGCGCTTCGTGGCTGTGAAGAGCGAAGCCAAGCAGGCCTCCGCCGTGATCTTCCGGACCCGTGATATCCTGGTCGGCCAGCGCACTCAACTCATCAACGCGATCCGCGGCCATCTTTCCGAATACGGCCTGATCGCGCCGCAAGGACCTTTCCATATCGGACGCCTCATCGCTCAAATCGAGGATCCCACATCGAGTGTGCCGGAAGCTGCTCGCTCCTGCCTTGCCCTCCTCGCCGAGGGGTTGCGCCATCTGCAGAACCAAATCGCCGCGCTGGATACGGAGATCTCTGCCCGCGCCAAAGCCGACGACGCGACTCGGCGTCTGATGAGCGTGCCTGGGATCGGCCCCCTGATCGCCACCGCCATAGAGGCGCTCGCGCCGCCAGCGGAGACGTTCCGATCGGGCCGTGATTTCGCTGCCTGGGTCGGATTAACGCCGGTTCAGCGCTCTACGGGCGGCAAGGAACGACTGGGCCGAACATCTCGGATGGGAGAGCGCACACTGAGGCGGCTCCTTATTATCGCAGCGAGCGCCGTGGTGCGGTGGGCCAAGCGCAAAGGGGTGCCTAAAGGATCCTGGCTCGGCCGGATGCTCGAGCGCAAACCGCCGATGTTGGTGATCGTGGCGCTGGCGAACAAGAACGCCCGAATAGTCTGGGCGCTTTTAACGAAGGGGGAAAGCTATCGGGCTGCGGTCGTGCCCGCTTGAGCGGGACGGGCGCGAGGCCGTTGGCGGCGTGAGGAGGTCAAAGGACAGGTATGGCGCAACGTCGGTGAGGCGGGATCAGGAGAACCAGGCGCATGGGGAGCGCTTCCAGCGCGTTCCAGTGATGTGGACCCGATCCTCGAACTCCCATACGGGCCCGCGGCCATGACGAGCCGCAAGAGAGGCCGAACACATGGCAGCACCCGATCACGCGCAACAGCCTGTACCAAAGATTCTTCTTGCCCGAGGGGCGTCCATACATGGCCATGCGGCACGCCGGCCCGGCAGCGCTCGCCGCGCGGCGCTCTTCCACGCAGGCGGGCCATCTTTGTGGAGAGGCCGGTCTCATCGATGAACACGAGCTTCGCCGGATCAAGATCGAGCTGGCCGTCGAACCAGTCCCGGCGCCGCTTCAGGATGTCGAGGCGACCCTGCTCCAGTGCGTGCGCGGACTTTTTTTGAATGTCCAGCCGTGACCGCGAAGCCAGGCGCTCAAGGCGCTGCGGCTGATCCGCACTGACTGCTCGGCGACGAGCCGCTCCACCATCTCGTTCAGCGTGATGTCCTTGCGCTCCTCGATCAGCCCGACGATGAAGGCTTCATGCGCATCGAGGCTGGAGGCGCGACGGCGGCCCTGCGGGCGTGGCGCCAGTTCGCCGATCTTCGCCCGCGCAATCCAGCGGATCGCGCTGGACACTCCACGCCGAACCGCGCCGCCGCTTGCCGCGCCGACATGCCCTCGTCCGAAGCCTTCAAGACCCGCGACCGAAGATCACCGCTCAATGCTCTTCCCATCGTCCACCTCCATCGAGGTGGATGTTGAATCAGCACAAAACGCAGCCGTCACATCACAATCGATTCATCGATCACAGGACGTGCTCTAGATGACGCGGATACGCAGACCCAGCAGCATTTCGATGCGGCCTTCGATGCATTCAAGTACTGTGGACACCAAAATGGCGATCTAGAACTGATGCGCGGCGCTGGCGACTTGCGCCACCTCCACGGCGGATGGGTTCTGGAGTTCTGGACGCTGTATCTTCGGCTATTGCCGGCATCATCGCGGCCGAGGTTGAGAGTATGCTGTCACGGGCTGAAGTGACGAACCAAACAAGACAGTGCAGGCAGCGTCGGACCAGCGAATAGGGAAAAATATGTGCAGACAGCGGGAAAACGCCAGTTTTCTGCGTTCAGGGGGCATAATTCGCGCAAGCGGCTCATTTCACGCTGCTACATTCGCCGGGCGGGCCTGAGCAATGCGTATAATGGATAGTCAACATAGACGAGACCTAGAACGATTACAGAAAGCATCCGGTTGCTGAAGGGCAGGTTGTCTTCTTAGTCAAGTCTTCAGCGCAAGCTGCTAGTGAACGACTGGTACAAGACTTTATGTTTGCAATTCCGTCGGCGGGACCACGCCACTGACGCGGCGCATGTTCAGGCGCGCTGCGCGACTAGATCGGCCCGACGATCGCCGCTTGGCTGGTCGCGCCGTCGATCGGCATGTTGACCGCGCCCAGCTTCTTGGCCGCGGACGTTGGATATAGGGATACCCAGAACCGCATGCGTGATTTTCAGCTTCCAGGGCGCTCGCCCGTCCGCGCCACCGAAGGCATGGTTGCAACGTCTCACCCGCTCTCGACGCTTGCAGCCATCCAGTTGCTGCGCTCCGGCGGTAATGCCATGGATGCCGCTGTCTGCGCCGCGGCCGTCCAAGCCGTCGTTGAGCCGCAATCGACCGGCATCGGGGGCGACTGCTTCGTACTCTATTGCCCGAAAGGTGAGGGGAATGTGCTCGCCTTCAACGGCTCGGGCCGTGCACCCCGCGCAACCACGGCCGACTGGTATCTGGAGAACGGCTTCAGCGAAGTTCCCAAGCAAGGTCCGCACGCGGTCACGATTCCCGGCGCCGTCGACGCCTGGTGCCGGCTCCTGGAGGACCACGGTCGGAAAGGTCTCGCCGACGTGTTAGCACCCGCAATCCATTACGCGGAGAGCGGTTACGTCGTGCACGACCGTGTTGCCTTCGACTGGTTAGGATGCAAAACCGATCTGTCGTCCGACGAGGCGGCGGCGCGCATCTTCCTGCCCAGTGGCAAGCCGCCCAAGGCTGGCGATGTGCACCGCCAGCCTGAATTGGCGGCTACACTGCGCATCATCGCTAAAAAGGGCCGCGCCGGCTTCTACGATGGTGAGGTCGCCGATGATATCGTGGGCCGGTTGCGTCAGCTTGGCGGGCTGCACACGCTGGACGACTTCGCCGCCACCAAAGGTGACTACAAGACCGCGATCAGCACGTCCTATCGGGGCTACGCGATCCACCAGATGCCGCCCAACAATCAAGGTCTGACCGCGTTGGTGATGCTGAATGTGCTCTCTGGCTTCAACCTTGCTGCGCTCGATCCGAGGGGCGCAGAGCGGCTGCATCTGGAGGTCGAGGCTGGGCGGCTTGCCTATCGCGACCGCGATAACCTGATTGCTGATCAGGATCACGTCGCCGTGCCGGTAAAGACACTGCTCTCCAGTGTTTATGCCGATCAGCTGCGCGCCGCCATCGACCCGCAGCGCGCCATGACCGAATTGCCGCGCCTCGAACTGCCGGGCAGCGACACGGTCTACATCTCCGTCGTGGACCGTGATCGCAACGCCGTGAGCTTCATTAACTCGACCTATGATTCGTTCGGCAGCGGTGTCGTGGGTCCGAAGACGGGCGTCGTCCTGCAGAATCGCGGCAGCAGCTTTCGGCTCGATCCGAGACATCCGAACTGCATTGCGCCCGGCAAGCGGCCGATGCACACGATCATGCCTGGCATGATGACGAAAGATGGCCGCGCGGTGATGCCTTTCGGTGTCATGGGCGGTGGCTACCAGCCCTTCGGCCATGTCCATCTGCTGACCAACATGATGGACTTCGGCATGGACCCGCAAGAAGCGATCGATGCCGCGCGCGTGTTTTACAACCGCGACGTCGTGGAGGCCGAGCGAGGCGTTGGCGCCCGCGCGGTCGAAGGCTTGCGCCAGCGTGGCCATCAGGTGGTGGAGTCGCGTCGCCCGCTGGGCGGCGGGCAGGCGGTGCTTATTGATTGGGAGGAGGGAACGCTGACCGGCGCTTCCGACCCGCGCAAGGACGGACTCGCGCTCGGCTATTGAGCACCCGCTTGCTGGAAGTGGACCTATCCATCGAACATAGACGGGAACCATGACTGGAAATAAAAATACCTACCTGGCCCACCGTCTTTCTTCTGGCATCGCAGACGCGCCGGCGATCTTGGCGCCGGGCCGGGCGACACTTTCGCATGGCGATCTGCATGACTTGATCCGAGAGACCGTCGCGCAGCTCAATGCGCTCGGCATCGGTCGCGGCGATCGCGTCGCCATCGTGCTGCCGAACGGCCCGGAGATGGCGGCGGCGTTCCTGGCGGTGGCCGCGGGCGCCTCGACCGCGCCGCTCAATCCGGCCTATCGAGCCGACGAGCTCGATTTCTATTTGGGCGATATCGGCGTCAAGGCGATCCTCGTCGGCAAGGATGAGGTTGGACCAGCGGTCGAGGCTGCTGGACGTCTCGGCATCCGCGTGCGGCGGCTCCTCGTGCCAGACGGTGTGCCGGCCGGCGTCTTTTCGATCGATGGTGATCCGGTCGGGGCGCCGGTATCGTCGGGATTTGCCGAGAACGGCGATACAGCGCTTCTCCTCCATACCTCCGGCAACTACGTCCCGCCCGAAATTGGTGCCGCTCAGCCACGCCAATCTTGCGGCCTCCGCCGCTCACATCCGCGCGACACTTGGCCTGACGCCAGCGGACCGTTGCCTCAACATCATGCCGCTGTTCCACATCCACGGGCTGATCGCGGCGGTGCTCTCCTCGCTTGCTGCTGGCGGCAGCGTATTCTGTACGCCTGGCTTCAACGCGCTGCGTTTCTTCCTATCGCTAAGCGAAGCAAAACCGAGCTGGTACACGGCCGTGCCGACAATGCATCAGGCAATACTCGCGCGGGCTGCACGCAATCCCGAAGCGGTGGCGAAAGCGCGGCTGCGCTTCATCCGCTCGTCGTCGGCCTCGCTTCTGGCGCAGGTCATAGCTGAGCTGGAATCGGTGTTCGGCTGCCCGGTGATCGAATCCTACGGCATGACGGAAGCCGCGCACCAGATGGCGTCCAACCGCCTGCCGCCGGGCCCGCGCAGGGCCGGCAGCGTCGGCGCCGCCGCGGGGCCTGAGGTCGCGATCATGGCGCCTGACGGGCGGCTGCTCGGACCCGGCCATACGGGGGAGATCGTCATACGCGGCCCGAACGTGACCGCTGGCTACGAAAACAACCCGGATGCGAACGCCGCGGCCTTCGCCCATGGCTGGTTCCACACCGGCGATCAGGGCGTGCTCGACGATGACCGCTATCTGCGCGTCACCGGCCGGCTGAAAGAAATCATCAATCGCGGCGGCGAGAAGATCTCGCCGCTGGAAGTCGACGAGGTGCTGATGGACCATCCCGCCGTCGCCCAGGTCGTCACCTTCGCGATGCCGCACGACAAGCTCGGCGAGGAGGTCGCCGCCGCGATCGTGCTGCGCGAAGGCGCCGCCGCCAGCGAGAGTGAAATCCGCAGCTTCGCCTCCGACAGGCTTGCCGACTTCAAGCTGCCGCGCAGGATCCTTGACGAAATCCCGAAAGGCGCGACGGGCAAGTTGCAACGCGTCGGGCTTGCGGCGAAACTCGGCCTGGGATGATACGCATCACTGTCTTCGGCGCCGGCGCGATCGGCGGCTACCTCGCAGCGAAGCTTGCTCTCGTCGGCAAGACCGACCTGTCGATCGTGGCGCGCGGCGCGCATCTCGAAGCGATCCGGTCCGGCGGGATCCGCCTGATCGAGGACGGCAAGGAAACCGCCGTTCCCGTACGTGCTGCTGTGCAGGCTGAGGAACTCGGCATTCAGGACTACGTCGTACTCGCCCTGAAGGCCCATTCGATCGGGCCGGCGCTCGACCAGATCGCGCCGCTTCTGGGCGAGGAGACCACAGTCGTCACCATGCAGAACGGCGGGCCGTGGTGGTACTTCCATAGGCTCGGTGGGCCGCTCGAAGACACCCGGCTGCAGGCGGTCGATCCGGGCGGTCGCATCTGGGAGAGACTTGGACCGAACCGAGTCATCGGGTCAGTGGTATATCCCGCGGTCGAGGTCGACAAGCCCGGTTTGATCCGTCACATCGAGGGCAAGCGCTTCTCGCTCGGGGAGCCCTCCGGCGAAAGGAGCGAGCGAGTCACGCGGCTTGCCGAGGAGCTGGTCGCGGCGGGACTGCAGGCCCCTGTGCGCGACGACATCCGCAGCGAGATGTGGGTAAAGGTTTGGGGCAATCTGTCCTTCAACCCGATCTCGGCGCTCACCGGCAGCACGCTTGCCGACATCGTCAGCGATGAGGGCACGCACTCAGTCGCCCGCACTATGATGCTGGAAGCGCAGGTGATCGGCGAGAGCTTGGGCGTGCGTTTCCTGCTCGGCGTCGACCGCCGTATTAAAGGCGCCGGAGACGTTGGCGCCCACAAGACCTCGATGCTGCAGGATCTAGAGCGTGGTCGTCCGATGGAAATCGATGCTTTGGTCACCGCCGTCCAGGAACTTGGCCGCTTGACTGGCCACCCGACGCCAACCATAGACAGCGTGCTGGCGCTGGTACGGCGCCTTGCCATACAGCGCGGCTGCTATTCTTCCTAGCATGAGTTTTTTGGCCTCTGGCCTTCGGAACCTTCCTGAAGAACCAGCCACGAATCACGAACGACCTGGGATCTTCTACGCTAGCAGGTCGTATCTGGAAGTCGTCGGATCGACGGATGATCTCGACCACGAAGTCGAGATAGGTGGCTTTGTCCACGAGCTTCAGCCGGTCATAGGCGCCGTCGGCGAACAGAGCTTCACCCAGGCCAGCGCTTGCGGATACCATCCAGGATCGCCTGAGCGCCGGCACTGTCGGAGATATCGGCGGTGGTGAGATTGACCATCAACAGCCGCCCATCCGTATCCACGGCAATGTGTCGCTTGCGGCCGACAATCTTCTTGCCGGCGTCGTAACCGCTTGTTTCAGCTTGCGGAGCCTTGACCGACGGCTGTCGATCACGCCAGCCGTGGGAGTGGCCTCGCGCCCGGCTCGCTCGCGATCCAGCATCAGCGCCACGTCGCTGATAGTCTGGAGCAGAAAACGCCGCCAACTCGCGAGACCAGCCGTAGACCGTCTGCCAGGGCCGAAATGGATCGGCAGCATTCGCCACCGCAACCGGAGCGGACCAGGTAGCGCACGGCTTGGCCACCTCCCGGAAATCAACCTCGCGCGGAGGGCCGCGACGCCCAGGCTTGGGCATCAGCGGTACGAACTGCTCCCACCCTTCGTCCGTCAAATCAGACGGGTAGCGCTTGGTCTTCTTGGCATCTGGGCCATCCGCCCACGGCTCTGCTCTGTCCACATCAACACCGTGAATCATAACCAGGCCTCAGACGGAACCCAATAGCCAGGCGATTTTCAAAACGGTCTCTCAACCCCCGATCTCCTTTGTGCACGATACAACGCCGGGTGAACTCTGAGCTCCTTTAATATTAAAGTACGAATAAAAGTACATCATAATATTTCACGAAGCACGGAGCCTTGAACGTCTTGTTATATCGGACAGTATTTGTTATTCCGAAATGACTTCAGCTGGCGGCCCGCTTTTGGAAGCAGGTCCCGCGTCTGCTGTAGATCGAGAAGCGCTGTGCGCTCATTCTGCAACGCGTAACGAAACGGATTCATGCCATGACACGCTACCGCAAGTCTCACTTGCTAAACTGGCAGCCGACGCAACACAAAAAGAAGAGCGTTTAGGCAAGCGCGAGAGTTGCAGTGAGTTGCTGGGCCGCGGAGTAAAAGGGATTAAGGAGAGCTAGTGCCGAGGATATCCCAGGCTGGAGACTGCACGGGACATTTCGGTGTCAACCGGCCTTCTTGGGGCAGCCGCAAGGGGACGGGTTCTGAGGCACTCTTACCGCAGGCCGGGGTGGGGCTTACCTATAGAGGCGCGACGGGCAGTCCCGCCAGAAGGGCGGGGACTCAATTTGCATGCAACTGCGCGAGAGAAGCATTTTGAGTTCATGCGGCAGCGAGATGGACGATGGCGCCGCTCCTTCATACGTGCAACCAGGTGCGCTCTCAGCCCTCGCCTACTGAAAGGTATCGTATGATATTCGACTACGTGGTTGTTGGCGGTGGCTCCTCTGGTTGCGTCATGGCGAGCAGACTTTCTGCCGATGGAAGTCGTGTGCTGCTCGTCGAGGCTGGTCCTGATACGCCGCCGAACGCCGTCCCTGACGACATCCTCGATAGCGATCCTACTCGCGCCTACTTCAACCCCGATTATCAGTGGTCATCCCTCAAAGCGACCTTGGTGCGAGACGGCCGAAAGGCCTTCCACTACGAGCAGGCCCGCGTCATGGGCGGCGGTTCCAGCATAAATGCCCAAGTGGCCAACCGCGGTGGTCCTGGAGACTACGATGAATGGGCCTCGAGCGGTGCTGCAGGCTGGGGTTGGCAAGAGGTTCTGCCCTATTTCCGTCGCCTCGAAAGCGATTTGGATTTCGGTGGCGAATTTCACGGCAAGGATGGTCCTCTGCCGATAAGACGTGTTCGACAATCGGAATGGTCGGGCTTCATCCAGGCTGTATCGAAGGCGTATGAGGCTTCGGGTATTCATTTCAGGCCGGATTTCAATGGTGCGTTCGGCGATGGATATTCCGTTGTGCCGTTGACCAATTACAACTGTCGTCGGGCTTCTACGGCAATGGCCTACTTGACCGAAAGCGTGCGCGCGCGGCCCAATTTGAAAATTTTGCCGAAAACCTCGGTGGTACGTCTTATCTTTTCCGGACAGGCCGTCACTGGCGTCGAGACGGAAAACAGCTCCGGCCGGCGGACCTATCGGGGTTGGACCGTGGTTCTCACCGCTGGAGCTCTGCATTCGCCAGCCATCTTGATGCGCTCCGGGATCGGTTCAGCTGAACAACTCACAAAGCTTGGCATTCCAGTGATTGCGGACGTCCCGGGTGTTGGCCAAGGCCTCCAGGAGCACCCGGGGATCGCCATTTCGGCATATTTGGAGCCGAACAATCGCATGGCACCCAATGTCAGTGGTCACATCCAGATGCATGCACGTTACTCGTCGGGTTACGAAGGATGTCCTTCGACGGATATGGCGATTTCTGCGGTTGCCAAGTCGGCCTGGCATCCGCTCGGGAAGTGTCTTGGCTCCCTCTTCCTGTGGGTCAACCGTAGCTATTCCGCAGGAACCGTAACGCTGAAGGATCGCTCTCATGCCATAGAGCCGGAGGTGGATTTCAATTGGTTGAGCGACGAGCGGGACGTCGAGCGACTGAAGAGTGGTTTTCGATTCCTTGCGCACTTGCTGAAACAAAAGTCGCTTTCGGCGGTCGCACTCGATCCGTTCCCCTCGGCTTGGAATTGGCGTGCCAAACAGGTCAGCAAGATCAATCGCGTCAACTACAGCCTGACGTCAGCGCTGGCACTGCTTATGGACAGTTCACCGCGCTTGCGCCGCAGCCTCGTGAAGCATGTCATCACGAATGGTCAAACCATCTCGAATCTGCTCGACAATGAAGAGCGTCTGGATCTCTTTGTCCGCCGAAACGTAGCGGCCAGTTGGCATCCGACATCGACCTGCCGGATGGGGGCGATCTCGGATCCCTTCGCTGTGACCGATCCGTCAGGTCGCGTCCGCGGCGTTTTCGGCGTGAGAATCGCTGACGCCTCGGTGATGCCGTTCTGCCCCCGGGCCAACACAAACATCCCCACGATTATGGTGGCTGAGAAGATGGCTGACACGATTTTGAAAGGGCGTGGCACGACAGACCCTGGCTAGCTACGAGATGATAACGCGGAAGCCGGTATCCAACGCGCTGATGAGGCTCTGGTAAAGCGTGTTCTCTGCTCCCACCCGGGCCCTGTGCATCCCGTGATGCAAAAAGAATCGCAGGTTGCAGCTGTGCGATTTCTTGTCGCTGATAGCGATGGCACCCTCGTTGGTTTGATGGCGCGAGCCGGGCAGCTGCTATAACAGGTGTCGCCGAGGTCAAATTGTATGTTGTATGTTGAGCCGAAGGCGCCGATCGTCAGGAAAAGGTTGATTACCGAGGCTGCATCGGACATGTCGTCGCCGCTTCACCCAGCCATGCTCAGACGGAAGCGATACTGCAGCGTGCCGTCGCCTCAATCGGATGGTCGATAACACAACCGTGATGGCTTTCCTTGGCGTCGGTCGACTGCACAGTCTGAATACTGAAGACTACTTATAAAGCCACAATCCAAATATTAATCTGTGTTTTTTTCGAGGAATTAAAACCTGAATTTACGTTGCTAGGCAGCGCCTACATCGCCCGTGAGACCGCGACGGCCGGGGCGGCACTCGGCCCCAGGCTCACCTCACTCCAGTCGGCGACGCAACGGCATATCCGCGACCCCTGTGAAAACGCTGAACCGCACTAACCCCGAAAGATCATTCTGCCCGACGCCGAAACCGTCTGATCCTGCTGCCGAGATAGCTCGATGTTACTACGAAATCCAGCCGCACTCCGGCTTCCGCTTCGTCTCACCAGGCGAGTTCAGGGCGAAGGCCGCTGGTGCCCCATGCAACCCGCTGCCTGTCTCGGTCAAACGAGGGCCCCCCTCCCACTAGCCCGTCTTATGCACGACGGCGCGTCTGAGAGGTTGGCGGATGTAGCCTAAGCAATTGACTGGGCGTAGGATTCGGTTGTCTAAGCCAGCCCTGCCACCACATCTCGCGAGCCACACCCGCCATGACGACGATACGTTGCTGCCGCTCTCATTTCCAGCCGTTGGGCGCAAGAAGATCACAGCTGCGTTTGACGGCGGACGCATCACCTCGGATGGCGGCGTCATGCTTTTGGCCGCAGACGAGCGACGCCTGCAAAGGGCCGACAGGCTGGCCGGTGCGATCCACGATCCGCGCGACCCACAGCGGGTGAAGCACGCCATGGCCGACATTTTGCGCGCCCGCATCTTTGCGATCGCATGCGGCTACGAGGATGCCAACGATCTCGATCGGCTGCGCACCGGCCCGGCCTTCAAGGTCGCCTGCGGGCTGCCCGACAGCGGGATTGATCTGTGCTAGCAGCCGACCTGCTCGCGCCTGGAGAACCTGCCCGACCTGCGCACCGTCATCCGGCTCGGCCGCGCGCTGGTGGATCTCTGGTTGTCGAGCTATTTCGCGCCGCCCAAAAGCGTTACGCTCGACATCGACGACACGCTTGATGTCGTTCACGGCCATCAGCAGCTCTCGCTCTTCAACGCCCATTACGACGAGCGCTGCTTCCTGCCGATCCACATCTATGACGCCGCGACCGGACGTTCGGTCGCCGTGATCCTGCGTCCTGGCAAGACCCCGACGGGCAAGGAGATCCGCGGCCATTTGCGCCGGCTTGTCCGGCGCATCCGCGCCGGCTGGCCGGCCACCCGCATCCTGGTCCGCGGCGACGGCCACTATGGCCGGGCGCAGGTCATGGCCTGGTGCGAGGACAATGCGCTCGACTACCTCTTCGGATTGCCGGGCAACAAGGTTCTCCAGCGCCTCGTTGATGAAGCCGCCGACGATATCCGCACCCGCCGCGCGCTCGAGCAGAAGCCGGTGCTGCGCGGTTATGCCGAGACCCTATACAAGGCGAAATCCCGGAAGACGCAACGTCGCGTCTGCGCCCGCGTCGAGGCAACCACCCGCGGCCTTGACATTCGCTCGTCGTCACCAATCTCGACAAAGGCGCCGCGCATGTCTACGACGTGATCTACTGCGCCCGTGGCCAGGCCGAAAACCTGATCAAGATGCACAAGAGCCCCAGCTTGCCTCCGACCGCACCAGCTGCCGCTCACCGATTGCCAACCAGGTGCGCCTCGTCCTGCACACCGCCGCATACTGGCTGATGCTCACCCTGCGCGAGGCAGTGCCCAAAACCGATCATCTCAGCAACGCCGAGTTCGCCACACGGCGGCTCAGGCTCCTCAAGCTCGGCGCCCGCGTCATCGAAACCGTCTCGCGCATCCGCCTGGCCTTCGCCGCCGCCTATTCCGAGGCCAGCCTGTTCCGACAAATCGCTCTCACGCTACAGCCCGCAGCACCATGAGCGCCGGGGCATCAAGGCCCCGCCGAACCCGAACTTGACCCTCCAGCGCGTTCCAAAGTCCAGTCTCAGTTGCGGTGAAAACGACGCCTCATACCTGCATGACCGAACGCTCAGCGGCGCTCGAACCACAAGGCTCACGAATAGGACTTTATCGCATTTTCGAGAATTCGATACTAATTGCTTGAGGTTTGCCGACTATGAACTTTACCTGCAATATTAAGCCACACGTGCCAAATATTCAATAATATCATCACATTATATTAACAGTCTTTGTGTTGTCGTAAGTACTCACTAGGTCTATACAGGAACTACATCTTTTAGCGGCGAGAGGCGCCGTCTGCAGGGGCATCCCTGCGCCGATACACTGTCTAAGGGACGGCAGATCCATCGGGTAGAAGGATGCGGGCTCTAGGTTTTTCCAGGAGCCCCATAGGGCAAAGCACCAATGAAGGAACGAATATGACCATGTTACCCGAAATTTCACTGGCAAAACTGACGTCCGATGCAACACGGAGTGATGAGCGAGGGCGCCTGCAAATGGCCTGCCAAGAGTACGGGTTCTTCTACCTTGTTGAGCACGGCATCCCCAAGGAACAGATCGCACAAGCCATCGAGGCTTCCCGGCGGTTCTTCGCCTTGCCACAGTCGATCAAGGAACGCTACGGTCACGCCTCTCAAACCGTGTACCCCGCTGTCGCCCGTGGATACAGTCCGTTGCACGGCGAAATACTACATCCCGACGCCCACACTGATCCAAAGGAATTGTTTGGTCTCGGAATTGAGAACGAAGGCGACCGGCGTCCGTTTGCCGGAATCACGCGTTTTCCTGACGACGCATTGGCTCCAGGTTTCGCGCGAAGCCTGCTCGTTTTGCAGGCTACCGTGCTCAACCAGGTTGTTCCGCAGATCGGGACCGCGCTCGCCGACCTGATCGAAATGGAACAGGGTTGGTTCGAACGCCATTTCAGCCCGCCGACGCTCATGCAACGCGTGATCCGGTATCCAGCTCGTGGCGGCACGTGCGGGAAGCACACCGACGGTGGCTTCTTCACGCTTCTGCTGCAGGAGGAGCTCCCCACGCGATCATTGCAGGTCTGGTTCCACGGGCGCTGGGTGCCAGCGCCGAGCCTGCCCAACAGTCTCGTAGTCAATTTGGGGGATATGTTTCAGGTCCTGAGTGACGACCGCTTTAAGAGTACGCCGCATCAGGTCGCGCACAGTGGTCTGACTGACCGAATTTCGCTTCCCTTCTTTATCTATCCCGATATCGACGCTCGCCTGACCTCGCGGCAAGAGCGGCACGCCTTCAGTGTCGCAGAAATGATGCTGCGCAACATGGAGTCAGTCGAAAACGGCAATGGCGCGGGACGCGCGAGAGAGTTGCAGTAAAGATCGATCTTCTGAAGGCGGGCCTATGCCGACGACGCGGCGCACCTCAGCGTAGTGCTGGGAAAACTCTCCCACAGCTAAATTCGTATGACGTCGCGCTATAGCGCGGCGGCCTGCAACGCGCCTGGGTACCCCTAAATGGTGGCTGCACGAAACTGCGCTGCAGCACGCCCTCACAACTGTAGTAGCGGACCCTCGGCTAGTTCCCGGAACCCGCAAAGCAACGTGGTTGGGCTTGGCCTCTGCGTTCTAATCCACGACCGAAAGGCCGTAGGGAGGTCGACACTCACGGCATCCCACCTTCTCAGGTCGCCTACATCCGCTGCGGACGGCGGTTTGAGTTATCGTTATTGCACATTGGTCCACCTGAGCAGGTATAGTCTGCCTCAGGCCAACGTGACGTACTTCAACATTGGTGAGTAGTCCAATCCTCATAATCTTCAAAGACAGGAGAATGTCTTCAATGTACCTGAGCCATGATCTCAACAACGCATTGCAGGCAACCCACAATTGGATTAGCGATCTGATGTGGAGGCTTCGCTGGCATGACCGCGAACGGGTCTACGAAGCCCTAACCGCGACGCTGCACGCCCTGCGCGACTCCCTAGATGGCGACGAGGCCGTTTACATAGGCGCTCAATTGCCAGCCTTACTACGCGGCTTTTACTACGAGGGCTGGCATCCGAGTCGCCGCGCCATAGCCGGGAACCGGAATTCGTTTCTCGATCGGATTCACTACGGCGTCCATCGTGACCCGGCGGTGGATCCGGAAGAGGTTGCCCGCTCGGTCATAGCCCAATTGGCGGACCGTTTGTCTGCAGCAGAGATCGAAGAGGCCAAGGCCGCCACTCCAAGAGTGCTGCATTACCTTTGGCCAGCCTCCGACAGACGTTTGCCTCCCTGAACGTATCCACGAAGCCACCGCTGGGGAGGAGAAGAGGAAGGCTGCCCCAGTGCTTGCATCAGGACTCGCGGCGTCCAGCAGCAAGGCGGGAAGCGCGGCGAGTCTCGGCTCGCCAGCCGGAACACTGGAATGATTTGAGCAGCCTTTAGCGTGTAGGCCTCAGAACCCGCGTCGCCGGCATAGCGGTCAGTCCTATTATTACCTATTCAGCCAGCAAACGGTTCAATGCCGGCTTAGTCGATGGTGCGACGAGTGCGGAAGCGGTCGAGCTCCTAGGCGGCGACGAGTGGATGAGGTGCGCCTGTGGCGACGCTAGCCGCCCACGCCGGCCTGGCGCTCTGACGATCGTGTGGTTAACCTGCTGCGGCGGCCAAGACACGGCTCCGCCGACCGGTCGAAACATTGATCGTTTGATTTTTTGTCAGATCTCAAACATTTCTCTTGGCGTTTTCGTTAGAAAAACGCCCCCGGCCTCTTCGACGACAACGGAGTCAGATAGAAAATGGTCATTCTGCCCGTCGGTTACCCAGGTCAACAAATGGAACACCATGGATTCGCGTATTTCCATCGAGGTCGTCTCATCCAGGCTCTTTACGCCAGGTCCGCCAGTCCACGTCGGTGGAAAGGATAGACCGAGCATATATCCGCAGTGAGGAGCCTTGGGGCTAACGTTCGCAAGGTCAAGACAAGCCTTCCAAGCGGAATAGACGTCCCTAGCAAGACACCCGGGCTTGAGAGCCGCCAAGGCGGCCAGCTGCGCTTGATGGCTCACTTCGCTTAGTCGCTTTGCTGCTGCAGATGCGGATCCGATGTACCCATATCTGGCCATTGGCGCATGATAGCGATTTACACAGCCCGACAACTCCAGAAGAAGCGGAGCGCCATGTTTGAGAGGCTGTTCGGTCCACGAAGTATGTGGCTCCGCAATCCTGTCCCCCGACCTGAGGAATGGTGGAAAGCCCGGACATTGTCCCCCCGCAGCGATCATCTCACTGTAAATTTTTGCAACGACGGTGTTTTCGACCACCCCCTCACCGGCTGCACCGAGGGCGGTGGAAACCATGAGATCGGAAATTTGAGCAGCGCGCTTGATCTGCTCTATCTCGAAGGGCGATTTTACCTCTCGCAGGCTCTCGACTATACCCGATGCATCAGTGAAATGAGCTTTGGGAAGATACGATTGAAGATGGGCGTCAACTTTAACCGTAGCGGCACTGTTTCGCTGAAGGCCAACGCGCGCGCCCTTGCCTGCCAACGAGACAATTTTAGCCGTTATCAGTGCAGCGACATCACCCGTGTCTGTGTATCCAACAAATTCAACACCAATAGTCTGCCGAGAAACCGTAAGCGCCTCGATATAGCGTGCGAATAAAGTTAACCCTGCGTCTGGAAATACCAGAAGAGCATGAAGGGCAAAATAACCTTCATAATCTAGGCCTGTAATGTAACAGATATCTTCCGGGCTGGTAAATACTGCTGCGTCAATATGTCGGTTACGGCAAGCTTGCTTCACCGCATTTAGCCGACGTTTATGCTCAATACTTGATGGCTTGGCGCGTTGATCCATTCTGGATTCCCAGGTTTGATTGCAATTGTCCACGTTCTTCCTTTGGCGACTGTGTTTTCGTTGGTACAAACACGCAAATGCGGATGGTAGCAGAGCATCGTCGACACGTTCTCCTGCTATGTGCCTATGCTCGACCCGCGGTTCAGCTATCGGGCGGAGGATGTAGTCAGGCACTGGCGCAGATCTGTCCGAAGATCGGCTGTCCAAAGACGATCCGCCGCACAATCGCCATCACCCGAAATTTGTCCATGGTCATGTACGCCATCCCGCGACCGGCGCCGCCAGCTACGATGTTGATCCAAGGAAGCTTCTGACAGCATTCGCCAGTAGTCAGTCGATGTCATCTTAAATCTCACCTGCGGCGGAAATTCCGGTTTGCGCCCGACCCGGAGGATGAATCGCGCGCCGCGCTTCGCACGACGGGAGATTGCCTCTCGAGGTACTCGTGCTTCGCCGCAGGGGTAGTTCCGCGTCCTCGGCAACCGAGTTTCGAGTCAGGCTCTGAGGAAAAGGAAATTAATGTGCCCTTTACAATTCGATAATTCCGAGGTCCACGGCTTTTATGGCCGCGACTGTTCTGCTGGCCACAGCCAACTTTCGCATCACGTTTTTCATATGAAAATTGACAGTATCTACGGAAATTCCTAGAATTTTTCCTATTTCCCACGACGATTTTCCTCGCGCCACCCACAAAATGCACTCTTTTTCTCTCGGAGAGAGGCTAGGAGCTTCCTCAATGGCACTCGAATTGGCGAACTCGGCGACCTTCATGTGGAAATGTAAGGCGGCAAGTTCTAAGTACGTGATTGTTCTATTTTTGAATTCGCTTTCGTCGCCTTGAGCAAAGCTCAAAGTGGCAAAGCAGCCATCGGGGCCGTGCAGTGGAACGCTAATGCCTGACTTTAAGCCGAACATAGCAGCCTCATCGAAAATGCGCCGTTCGTCTTCAGTCGTGCTTGCGGCGTTGTACACCTCGCTCCAGCGAAAGGCGCCTGCCCGCTTTCGACACATTTTGACGATAGGATCTATCTTATCGTAACCCATTTCGAAATAGCGCTCCTGCCATTCATCAGGATAATTCAGCATGACCACCGGGCGGCGTCGGACTGGCCTCCAATCTTTTCGGTCTAGTGTAGGAGAACCATAGGCGATCCACGGGAAGTCAAAATTCAGGGCAAAAGCAGACAGCAGATGGAACAACCGTTCAGATTGAGTAACGCCATTAGCCTGGTCGAGGAATCGGCCGAACTGGACCGCAAACGCTTGCTCGGCTGCCATTGAGAAGTCCATTGACGGGACCGACACTCTGGTTGCCAGCCTTCGCAGTTGAGGGACTGAAGTCGTCGTCGGGCATCCCATGTTCTCTGCTCCGCAGCCATCTGCGCCGGATGTTTTCACTGGTTGCACAAAGCTGCCGCCTATAAAGCTGCGCCTCTGGGCGCCGTGTGTCTGAGGCCGGCATCGCCAAAGCTCTATCAGATTGCCGTAGCACCCAACATTATCTTCGGGTTAAGTCTACGTTACCCAAGCTCTTCTGAAGCTTCATATCGGGACCGTAAATTAAACTTGGGCAACATTTTCATGATTTTTTTCAAGAAGCATGTCGATATTGACCTGATGGGATGGACGGCCTCCAGACTATGTCGTGCCCCAGCAGATGATTAGTTCTAGCGGCGACGAAGCCGCCGACCTGCCCTGCGTCGGTCCTCTGCCACACGGCTTTTGCCACTTGTGGTTCACTCTGGGCATGATGAGCCTGGTTCCTGCAGTCCCGCGCAAAAGCCTCTATCCGCTCACGCCCTCTACGCCGATCCCCGTCTGTCCCAGCCATTAGGCACCGACACATCTGTCCCCAGAGATTGTCCCACCCCGAGCTTCTACGATATCTGTGTCCATAACGACGCGTCAGGGTTTGCTTTCAACTCCAGACAGGTCACCTGCCTCAGGTCTTGCCGGGAGCTTTTGACCTGATGCCCGCCACCAAGGCTCTTTACCTGAGCAACTCGGACTGGCTTGAGGCCTACTCCTGAAGGCAGGTCTCTGCTGGTCGCCGACATTCGAGAGGATTTCGCCTTGATGGTCAGCGCCGCGAATGCGTTTCCGTCGAAGACCCGGGCTTCACCTTCTCCTCCAGCTGCTTTTCCGCCGTTCCAGCGCGTGCCAGAGCGATCCGGCGGACGAGCGCGCCCAACATCATGCGCTTCGCTTCGGCGGACGATGAAAGAACTCCTATGCTCAAGGCTGATATGCGATGCCAAGCTCGGGCCAAACTCCCAGAGATCGATGTTGACGACCTTCGAGAGCAGTGCACCGAGGTGCCATACCCTCCCCGACACAATCTTGAACGGACAAAGGCTGCAACAAAGATATTAACATAGTTATGGAAATTTTCGCAAATGTTTTCTTTCAATGCTATACGATTCATGCAAGACTAAGTTAGGGGACGAAATAATGGAGTATTCGCTATCAGAACGAGGAAATGCGTATGACCGGAAATACCAGGGGTACGGTATCGTTGTCAGATCTTGAGATGTACTTCGATGAAGACTACATTCACTTTGGCGATGTTGTTAATCCCCCCGAAATAAGTGACAGACAATCAGAACTAATTTGGCGGATTCTTTCTCTTAGAGAAGACGTCCCAGTTCTCGAACTTGGGTGCGGGTATGGGCGAATTACCAACCGGTTGGCGGAAAAAGGAGCGCAGGTGGCCGGACTTGATATTTCGCCGATTTTGCTGAAAAAAGCCGAGGCAGATGCGGCTGAACGCGGAGTCAATGTTCAATATGTTCTGGGTGACATGCGTTCGCTGCCCTGGCGAGATCGATTCGACGCGGCATTTCTGTGGTACACGACATTTGGATATTTCGATGACGCGGACAACGAGAGAGTTCTTCGTGAAGCCGCTTCCGCACTTAGAAAGGGCGGCCGCCTGCTAATCGATTACCCCAATCGTGTCGATTTCCTGCGCCACAAGTCGCCTATCTGTTACGTTACGGAGCGTAGCGCCGATGTAAGAATCGATATATTTAGCAACGATGTTCTAAGTGATCGCTCGAACCTCGAAAGGATTGTCGTTCGCGATGGATCCGTTAGACGAACGCACCTTTCTTTCAAACAATATGGCTTTTCTGAATACGTTCGTATGTTGCGAAGCGCGGGATTCGAGGCCGTTGAAGCTTATGGGCAGGAAGGTGAAGCGTTTACATACGATAGTTCTCGCCTCTTGGTTGTCGCATACAAATAACTTGCTCTTGCCTGAACTCAAAGTGGAGGGGGGCATCAGCCCCGATAATCTAAGGAACTATTTTGAAACAAAGTTGCCGCCGGTTTCGACGGTGGGGCGATCACCCTCGGATGCCGCGTCTTGCTGCTTCGCCGACGGGGCTCTCGGCTTTTCGACCGGGTGGCCGCTTTGCTTCATCGACCACCGCGATCCGGATTGCACGGTGCACAAGTGTCGAGACGCTGGTCGGACAGCGCATCGCGGCAATCGCGCTTGGTTACGACGCCGACGATCACGATACACTTCGCCACGACCCGGTGCTGGCGCTCTTGTCGGAAAGCCTGACGTCGGAGATGTGAGGGAGGCAAGGACCGCATGGGCAAATGATCGATCAGATCGGGGCCAAGCAGATTTATGCCTGATCCGCGCTGTCAAACGGCCCTTTAATTGCGGGTAGTTGTCAATCCGGATCTCGCACTGCCATCGCCGGGGTCATGGTCCTTTCCGAGGTCGAGTGCCTCATGATGATGTTCGGGTCGGGCGCCTCAACCTTTCCAACGAGATGCAGATGAACTGCTGTCAGCCGTTTGACCGAGGTCGCCGCAACCACCGTCCCGGCGGGGACATCACGAGCTCCGGAAACGGGCCCGCGATTGGGATCGAGTGCTGATCTGTTATGCCATCTTTTCGCAGCCCCACTCGAAGCTGGTGCCGTCAACCCAAATGCAATGAAGCAGAACCGCGATCTTCCGTGCGACCGCGACCTTTGCCTTCTTCAAGCCGATCCGCCTCGACAGACGCATCCCCCAGGCTTTCAGTGTGGACCATTTCTTAGTCCGGTGCAGGAGCACGCTGGCCGCCTCGTACAGGTAGGTTCGCAGCAGTCGATCGCCCCAACGTGAGACGCGGCCATTAATATCCGTTTCACCGGACTGCTTTCGTCGCGGAGTCAGGCCGAGATAGGCTCCCACGTTGGCGGCCGAGCGAAAGCGCGAGGGATCGTCGATCGTGTGGCGGAAGGTGAGCGCGGTCACCACGCCGATGCCGGGGACTGTCATTAGCCGGCGTGTGGTTTCGTCTTCACGAGCGAGATGCCGGACCTGCCGATCAAGCTTCTCTTGTTCACAGCAGGCCTGCTCGTGGACAGACAGAAGCGCCTGAACCAAAGGGCGAAGCGGATGGCCGTCGGCAACCAGTTCCCAAACCTTTCGCCGGAACTGTGACCCAATCGATCGACTGAACTGCAGCCCATATTCCTTCAGCATGGACCGTGTCTGATTTTCGAGATCGCGACGGATCTCGACAAGTCTCGACCGGGCGACGAGCATGGACCGGGTGGCCTGACTCTCTGCGCTCTTGACCTTCACTTCCCGATACCAGCCGACGAGAACCAGTTCGGCCAGGCCGCGGGCATCGTTCTCATCGCTCTTGTTCATTCGGACTGAAAGCGCTGCCTTTGCATGCCGAGCATCAAGGCAGACGACCGGCAACCCTACCCTTTTCAGCTCGTGCCAGAGCCAGCTGGACATGGCACCCGTCTCAAATCCGATGCGCACGGCTGAGGCGCACGTTTACGCAGCAACTCCGTCAAGGCTCCTGGATCGGACTTCGCCTTTCCCTGGAACACCGTCTTTCCAGTATCTTCGACCACGCAGACGCTCGTCTCCCTCTGCGACACATCCAGTCCGACATATTGCTTCACTGCGGCCTCCTTGATCTCAATGGTCGGCGGCTTTTGCCGTCAGCCGAATCTTCGTTCAAAGGAGCGACGGCAGCAATTACGTCATCGTTTCCAAAACTGAACCCGGATTGGAGTGCGCCCCTCGGACCGGACAGGATGAACAAGCAGAATTGACTTGGATGCCGGCTTTCGAAGGATAGAAGCCCATGGTGACTTATCGCACGCACAGCATCGAGTTCAAACGTCAGGTAGTGCAGGAGTTCCTGTCCGGCGAGACGCTGCATGGTCTCGCCAAGCGGCACGAACTGCCGCGTTGCCTGATTCGCATCTGTTCAGAAATACGAGGCCGGCTCCTTCGACGAAAACATGGCGGCGGCCGACACGATGCAGACCTATGAGGCGCGGATCGCAGCGCTGGAGCGACTGGTAGGCCGGCAAGCCTTGGAAATTGAGTTTCTAAAGGGGGCTCTGAAAAGCGCACCACGTCCGAGAAGCGGGACTACATCCGTGATCACCGGTCCGGCGGCTCCATCGCTGAAGGATGCCGGCTGATGGGGATCGCGCGATCAACCTACTACGATCAACCCGAAACCGCGGTGGATGACACAGAGCTCGTCGAGACGATGGGTGAGATCTCTGACAGCTTCGAAGCTTACGGCTATCGCCGCTTGCAGGCGGCGCTGCGGCAGCGCGGCATCGTCGTCAACCACAAGGAGGCCAGACGGTTGATGCGCGAGCACGATCTGCAGCCCAGGATCAGGCGGCGCTTCATCGCCACTACTGACAGCGATCACGAGTTGCCGATCTTCCCGAACCTGGCGAAGAACGTGACACCCGACGGCCAGAACCAGCTCTGGGTGAGCGACATCACATGCGTGGCGATTGCGGCGGGCTTCGTCTACGTCGCGGTCATTTTGGATGCCTGGTCACGCAAGGTCGTTGGTTACGCCATCGGTCGGTCGATCGACGCGCGCTTGACCGTTGCAGCATTGAAGGCGGCAATCGAACGACGAAAACCCCCGCCGAGCTGCGTCCATCACTCGGACCGAGGTCGCAATATGCCGCACTCCTCTACCGCAACGTTCTCGCCGAGCACGATCTTATTGGATCGATGGGCCGGCGCGGCAATCCCTACGATAATGCGAAAGCGGAAAGCTTCATGAAGACGATGAAGGTCGAAGCCGTCTATCCGATGGCCTACCAAACCTTCGCGTCGCTGAGGACCTTCCCCGCTTCATTGATGAGGTTCAACACCCGCCGATTGCACTCGGCGCTCGGCTATCTCAGCCCGCAACAGTTCGAGGACCACACGCCCGGCAGATGGTAAAAAACTGCGGCTTGACCCTGTCCGATCCGAGGGGCGCACTCTAGATCGGCGTCCAATTTTGCACGCCGATTCACATCCGCGCATCACCATACCGGCCCGCGGCATGTGAAATGATCGCACCCGAAAGGCCTTACACAAGTCCCGCACTCGATCACGCGCTCAAAGGTTCAAATCTTCCTTGCAAAACGCCTGGCATCCCACAAGTTCAAGCGTAAGACCGTATGTCCGCCTCTGCCGATGAGGTGGCTCGCCCTACACTGCGCGTCCGAGTTGCTCGGGCGGGCCGAGCCGATCCTCACCACAGGAGGACGAGCCGTGGCGGATTATAGAGAAGCATTTGTCGGAATCGATGTTGCGAAGCTGAAGAACGCTATTGCGATTGCGGAGGCAGGCCGGGAAGGAGAGGTTCGGTTCTTCGGTGAGGTCGACGCGTCGGCCACCAGCATGGGGCGGGTCATAGGCCGGATCGCCAGCCGCTTTCGTCACCGGCGGCCTCGATCCGGCCTCTTCGAGCCCCAGCAGCAATTGATCCTCGGGGAGCGTCTCAGCACGACGGCCGAAGCGGTGGCGCTGCAATTCCTTGATGATCTGGATCAGCCGGGCGTTCTCGACGTCGCGCGCCAGGACCATCGCCTTGAGCGCGTCCGGATCGTCGGGAAGCGACACCGTCGATCTCAAGCTCGATCAGGCCGGCGTCGCGGACCGTCTTCTGCTTCCGTGGTCGTGCTGGGCGCTGCGCCACCGGTTCCCGCAAGGACCTGCAATCACCGCAGGAACGAACAGAGATTCTGATGCCGTCGCCTCTGCCGAGGGCTGACGCGCAGCTCGGCGCCAGGCAAACAGTTGCTGCGGGGAAAGCGCACATCGGCGAGCTACAGCACAAACCGTCTCACCAGCCTCGTAGCTCTCCGCAACGATCCGCGCCTTCTCCTCTGGAGGTCACTCGCGTCGCCGGCCGGAGCCCGTGGACACCTCGAACCGGCGCACCGGCTCCAAATCGTTCGACTTAAGCGTAAGCTCTGAAATCGTCATATGTCGAAGCCCTCAAAGGCTCCGAACATCGTCCTTCACGCCGATCCGGAAAGGTGCCGTCGGAACATCGCGTACCATCGGCCACACCAAGGGCGAGCACCGGATCGACCGCCAACTACCTCGCCGGTCAGCAGGGCGATGCCGTCAACGCCAACCTGGCCGCCGCCGGCTAAAACTTCTCTCTCCTGCTCAGAGCGACAAAAAGCCTTTCAGCCACCCGGATTGTTCACGGCCGATTCCTGATGCTTGTGAGGCGACACCCACGCTATTTATCAGCTCGAAACGCTGCATCCCTAATGTCGCATGTCAGCCGAGGCACAAGTTACCTATACCGCCTCCTTCACGGCGCTTAGGAACTGCTGGGTGCGCTTGCGCTGCGGATTGCCGAACAGCTGCTCCGGCGTGCCCTGCTCCTCGATCCTGCCGCCGAAGAAGAAGCAGACACGATCGGCGATGTCGCGGGCGAAGCCCATTTGATGCGTAACCATCAGCATGGTCAGGCTGTAATCCGACACAAGCCGGCGGATGACGTTTGTCACTTCGACGATGACCTCAGGATCCAGCGCCGACGTCACCTCGTCGAAGAGCATGACTTTGGGCCGCATCGCAAGCGCTCGAGCTATCGCCACGCGCTGCTGCTGCCCACCGGACAGGCGCGAAGGATGCTGGTTGCGCTTGTCGCCCATTCCGACCATCTCTAGCAGCTCCTCCGAGCGCTCACGCGCCTGCTTGCGCGGAATGCCCAGTACGTGTACGGGCCCTTCCATGCAGTTTTCCAGCGCCGTCATGTGCGGGAACAGATTGAAATGCTGGAAGCACATGCCGATCTTCGAGCGCACTGATCTTAGATATTTCTGGCTGGCGGGCACCAACTTGCCGTCCTTCTCCATGTGGGTGAGCGGCTTGCCGTCGACGTAGATAACGCCCTCGTTGATGTTTTCCAGTGTCATCAGTGTGCGCAGCACCGTGGTCTTGCCCGAACCTGACGGCCCGACGATTGTGACCATCTCGCCCTCTGCGACATCGAGATCGAGATGTTCGAGAACAATCAAAGATCCATAACGCTTTGCGACCTTCTGGAAACGCACCATCGGCACACCCGCGCCGGTAAGCTCTAGCGGGTATTGGGAAAGGTCTTCTGTTTCGTCCATCAGTTCGTCCCGAGTTTGCCGCGAACCCAACCATCGAAGCTGCGAAGAACGGCGGCCGACGGCAATGAAATCAAAAGGAAGATGATACCGACCATCGTATAGGGTTCAAGGTAGCGATAGTTTTCCGAGCCAATTGAGTTTGCGGTTTGAACCAATTCCGCCACGCCGATGACTGACAGCACGGGCGTGTCCTTAAGGATGCCTACCAGGTAATTCCCCATGCCCGCCACGGAAGGCGGCAGCGCCTGGGGAATGATGATGCGGAAATAAGTACGCGCCGTCGACAGATTGAGGGAGGTCGCCGCCTCCCACTGTCCCTTAGGCACATTTTCTAGACCCCCGCGGTACAACTCCGAAAGGTAAGCTGCATAGTGCAGCCCGATGGCTATCATGCCCGCCACCCACGGCGAAAGGACAACGCCGAACTCCGGCCCGACGTAGAACACGAAGAATATCTGCAGCACCAGCGGCGTGGAGCGGATGAACTCGACCCCCTCGCGCGCGGTCATTGTCAATGTCCTGTACGGCGTGCGTTGCGCAAGCGCGAACACGAGCCCCAGGAAGATCGCGATGATGTAGCCGATACCGGCGGCCAAAAGCGTATTTCCGGTCGCCGCCAGCAGGCGGGGGAGAATTTCCCAAGCGAAATCCCAGTCCCAACCGAACATCGCTACGCCCTTCCCGACTTGCGTTCCATAAAGCATTCAAGCCAGCGCATGAAGGGCGTGATGATGAAACGGGCCATGACATAATAGATGATTAGTGCCGTTCCGAAAGCCTTTGCGGACAGGAAAGTCGTCGCATTTATCTGCTTGGCTTGGAACGTTAAGTCGGCGACGGAGATCAATGAAACCAGGGCGGTTCCCTTAAGAAGCTCGATCAGCAAATTGCCCCATTGCGGCAGCAGGATGACGAGAGCTTGGGGAAGAATGATGCGTCGCATGCGAGTCAGCGGCGACATGTTGATCGCCGAGGCTGCCTCCCACTGTCCCCTGGGCACTGAGAGGATCGCGCCGCGAACTAGCTCCGCCCCGTACGCTCCAAGGTTCATACCGACGCCGATAAAACCCGCTATAAACTTGTCCAGCGAGAGCCCGAACAGTGGCAGGACGAAAAAAATCCAGTAAAGCTGCACCAGCAGCGAAGTGCCGCGGAGAAACTCGATATAGACGGTGGCGATCCAGCGAATAGGACCGGCCGGCGCGAGCCGCATCAGGCCCCCGGTGAGAGCCAGTACGATCGCCAGCACGATCGACACGGCGGCCAGCATGGCCGTAACCAGCGTGCCGCTTAGCAGCAGATTCCCACGCGTGACAAGGAATTCGGAATAGGACATGGGCTCGATAAACATCAACGGACAATCGGACATCGGCTGCAGAAGCCGCAGTGAGCTGCTGAGGACAAACCCTCTATAATTGCACTATCGAGCGGCCCGAAGTGCCAACCCGCTTCAGTGATCGCCATGCCGGCATGGCGCTCTAGAACCATAAATTCGACCGGGTCGGCCAGGCTGGGCCGGCGAATAGGCATGCCGGCCCCGCTGGCGCGACCCGCCTGCCTTGCCGCCTTGGTGTAGGGGCAGGCGTCCACTTGATGTCGGGCAGCTCGTCGTTCCGGAAGTCTACTATTCCCGACGTCCTCCTGCGATCTTAAATGCCTCCTGGAATGCAGCTGAAGCGGTTGGTGTACAACGATGACAAGGTCGCCCTGATCTGGAGCAAGGTGGAAGGGCCCACCACGATGCCGTCACTAACGATTGGAGCAAATCCACTTGGTTGTCGTGGCACCCGGAAGGCTGGCAGCTACGATTCCATATTGTTTAACAGAGTTCATCATCTCGTCAGAGCCGACGTACTGATTCAGAGCCTCGTTGAATTTGGCCAGAAAGTCGGCATCTTCGGAGCGGAAACCGAGACCGACCCAATTATAGGTCCACGCCGGCAGAGCGGCAGGATCGGTGGCTTGGATTTCGCCATCCGATTGATCTGCCATGAGTTTGGCTTCCAAATACGTCATGCTTCCAGCATCGCCACGTCCTGCCTTAATTGCCGCGATCACCTCCGAAGGTCCGGGAACAACCATAATTTTGTCCTTGGCAATTCCTTCTTTTTTGGCGGCTGCAATCGTGCTGGATCCAGCATATGCCACAAACACCGCTCCTCTATCGGCGATATCTTTGTACGTATTGATGTGTTTCGGATTGCCGGCCCTCACTATGAAGCCATCGCCGAGCTTCGCAATAGGCTCGGAAAAAGTGACATTCTTGCACCGAGCACCCAAGATATACATTCCACCCGAAATAATGTCATAGCGGCTTGCCTGAAGCCCAGGGATTAGGCCTCCCCAGTCGGTGACGTTTGTCTCCACGTTTGTGTAGCCCATCTTCTTCAGGACACCGAGGGCAATTTCGTTTGCAAACCCTTTTGGATGGCCCTGATCGTCGGCAAATGCAAAGGGCACGACACTGGCGAACCCTATCCTGATTGATTGCTCTGCCTTGACACGATCGGTTACTGGACCGGCATCGGCAGTCCACGAACCCACAAAGAGCCCGAGAACTGCCATCAAAGTGTTGAGTTTCAGCTTACCCATTGTTTTACCCTCTATGGTGACGCTTTTATTTTTGACAAGGCAGCGATCTGTGGTCACCGCAGCTCCGGAGCCTCGGCGCAGGATCGCCTCGATATTGCAAGACTAAGTGGCCAACGCACTTTGTCTGTCGATTACAATTCTGATGCCACGGCCTTTCCTCAACGATTTCCCACGCCGAACGGCCGCCTGGTCTACCCCTTCATCCGCAGCACTCAACGCACGCGACCGAAGATCCACACCGAGCCCTCGAGCCAGCATCCAGCTCTATCGAAGTGAAAGTGGATTGGCAGGCGCCTTGTCTCACATCACAATCAACGATCCCCGACGGGCCCCAGGCGTCGCGAGCTTTTTCAGAGGCCTGCGCACCCGCGCGCATCCCATTCCGGCCTCAGTAGCGACAGTACAAGCTCGTCGCGATGCTCACCGCGGAAAAAGGCGCTGCTGCGCGCCACGCCTTCGGCAACAAAGCCGACGGCCTCGTAGCTGCGCCGCGCCCTGAGATTGTCTGGGAAACAGCAAATCCAGAGCCTGTGGGCGTCGGTCTCCGTGAACGTCGCATCTACTACGGCGCGCATCATTGCCGTGCCGAATCCTCTGCCCGGCTCAGCGACAGCAACCCGCTCTATAAGCGTCGTGTGCTCTGGCGAAGCCCAGTCGCGTAGGATGGCGAAGCCGAGCGGCATTCCGTCATCCTCGGCCACAAAGTAGGCATAACGCGAATCCGCGAGAGCCGCCAAATGCCGGGCTTCCTCCCAGCGGCCGACTAGCGCTTCGTATCCTTCCAGCCGCTCCGTGCGCATGATGAACGGGATGTCGGCGGCGGCCCGCCTCAAGGTCACGTTCATTGGACAATCCTGTCGATCGATGCTTCGCAATAGCGCACAAGACCGCTCGAGAGCTTTGCCAAAGTCTTCTCACCTCATGAGACTCTCTTATTCGTTTGTGGATCGGCCCTAGGTCGAATCGCTCAGCTCGCTCATGATGTTGACCCTGAACTGGCGGCGGAAGCTGGTCAGTTGCTTCGACATCGAACATTAGGTCCACCAGAGAACAAGATCTGGTCGCGCAAACCCGAAAAAGCTGTTCAGCACCAGGCGACGCGTTCCGTTGCCTGATTGACCGGTGACCCCGTGAACGAAACCGCCATTGATCAGGCCGATATCCCCCGCCCTGAGCTGGAAGTCGCGACAAGGAACGCCCTCGAGATAGGCTGCCGAATAGGGATAGCCCGTAGTCTCCACACCTTGAGACTTTCGGTCGGTGACTGTCGGCTTGTGGCTCCAGAGCCGCAGATTGCCACCTTCCTCGGGCATGCTGGGATAGAAGTTGAGTGCTGCGACGGTGTTGTGCGCCACCGCAGAAAGCTCGTAATCGTTCCCAGCACATAAGACTTGAGCGACGTCGTCGTGGGGGTCCAAGGAGAATGTGCCGCTG
>NZ_JAMYPU010000037.1:0-41112 GCF_040320535.1 Mesorhizobium sp. M0676 | reverse complement strand
ACTTTCCGCCGGGCAGCGCCAGCTTATCGGTCTTGCCCGTGCCCTTTATCGAGACCCTTTCCTTGTTGTGCTGGATGAACCCAATACCCATCTCGATGCGGAAGGCGAAGCTGCAGTCGCTAAGGCGATCGCCTCCGTGCGCGAGCGCAAGGGCATTGCGGTTGTCGTCTGCCATCAGCCGAGCGTCATCCGCGCCGTGGATTTGGTGTTGGTGATGGAAGGTGGACGGCAGCGAGCATTCGGTGCGCGTTCCAAAGTCCTGAAGGCCATCGAGTCTACACAGGATCACGTGGCAGAGCGCGCTGACATGGAGGATACCGGTGTCCGGCATTGATCAGAACAATGACGTTTCAAGCTCCATTCGCCGCCACCTGGTGGCGGGCCTTCTGGCGAGCGTGATCTTTGTGGGAGGAGCCGGAGCCTGGGCGACCTTCACGAATCTCTCCGGTGCGGTTGTAGCGTCCGGACACTTTGTCGTCGTTTCCTATGTCAAGAAGGTGCAGCACCCGACTGGCGGGGTGGTCGGAGAAATCCTGGTGCGCGAAGGGGATAAAGTAAAAGCCGGCGACATCCTCATGCGGCTCGATGCTACCCAGACGCGCGCTAATCTCGCCGTAGTCACCAAGCGGCTCGATGAGCTGGCCGCCTACCTGGCACGACTCGATGCTGAGCGTGACGATCTCGCTGAAATCGCCTTCCCGGACTGGCTACTCGCCCGAAGAGATGTTCCAGACGTAGCTTCGGCAATAGATAGCGAGACGCTGCTGTTCGAATTCCGCAGGCAATCCCGCGACGGGAAGCAGGCGCAATTGGCGGAACGCATTACTCAATATCACCACGAGATCGAAGGACTCAAGGCGCAGGAAATTGCCTGTGAAAAAATGATCGAGGTTCTCCAAAAGGAAATTGCTGTTCTAAGTGGGCTGCGCAAGAAAGGCATTGTCTCGGACCAACGGTTGAACAGCCTGAAGATCCAGGTTGCCACTTTCGGTGGCGAGCGCGGTGAGAAGATCGCAGATCAGGCACAGACGGTAGCCCGCATAGCCGAAACGCGCCTGCAGATCCCGCAGATCGATCAGGATTTCAAGTCGGAAGTCGGCCAGGAGCTCAGAGAGGTTCAGGCGCAGGTCGGGGAGTATGTTGAGCGCAAGGTGGCGGTTGAGCAGGAACTCCGGCGGATCGATATCGTCGCGCCGCAGTCAGGCGCCATTCAACAACTCGCAATTCATACGGTCGGCGGAGTGATTACGCCCGCCGATCCGATCATGCTAATCGTGCCGGAAGGCGACGATCTTGCGCTTGAAGTACGAATCACCCCGAAGGACATCGACCAAATCCAGCTTGGTCACAAGGCCGTGCTTCGGATGTCAGCCTTCAATCTGAGAACCACGCCGATATTGAACGGATATGTCAGCCGGATCGCAGCCGATCTGGCGACGGATGAAAAAAACGGCATTTCGTACTACCTGGTGCGCCTGTCGGTTCCGCAGGCGGAACTGACGAAGCTCAAGGGCCTGACGCTCGTGCCCGGTATGCCGGCCGAAGCGATGGTCGAGACGGGCGAGCGTACGGCGCTTTCCTATTTCGTGAAGCCGCTGTCGGACCAAATCAGTCGGACATTCCGGGAGGAATGAAATAACCCAGAGAAATGAGTCTTGGCCATGGTGGCGTTCCTTCGCGGGAATCAGGTGAAGTGAACAATCACCAGCCTGCCATGACCGCCCCCTCTCAGCGAATTTGCAGAACTCTCAGCACACTACCGGGACGGCCTTGTCCGGCGAGGTCATACTGCGAATGTCCCATATCGTTTCTCCTCAGGCCGCTATTGGCCAGAGCACAAACGTTCAGGAGGGGGGCCGGGAGCCGACCGTCTACTTTTGGCAACCCTTGCCTTAGAAGCCGCCGAAGAATGGATAGCGTTGAACAAGTGCAGCGCCCTCTGTGTCGCTTCACCTTGCGGTACCAAAGGTCCAGAAGGTCAGTTGTCTGTTCAGCGATGAGGGTACCGACGCGACTCTGGGGTGGCGTGCCTGCCTGGGTGGTGGCGTATCAGGGCCCAAATGTTTCGGTAGTGTCCAAGGGGACCGAGTTATCGACCGCGGCCAAGTACTAGCCGAGTTTCGCCGGAGAACCGGCCTCACGGACAACACAGCAATGCGCGCAACCGCTCCGTCGCGCAGTCACCGTTTTAGCCATCGACAAGTTCTTGAACTGGAGAATTGTCTTGGGTTGCAAGTTCACATCTGAAGACAATCCCGATGTAACTCGAAATAGGCTGGCTGCGGCCATTGTGGCGGCCGCCATGGACACGAACGAAGCCGAAAACTCCGGAGGCATCCGGTCTACGAAGCTCTTGACATCGCTTTCTCCCAACTGTCCGCATCTGGGCTCGGCAGAAGCGAGATAGGACAAGGCTGCATCAAGGTTTTCGACCTGTCCGGCCAATTCCTTCCGTCGTTCTTCCGGCGACATTGCCCGTAGGGCCGCTTCCCGGGCAGCGGCCTTGGCCCTTCCGTCGTCGGGCACGTTCCAACAGCCCAGGCATTCGGCTTGTTCGACGAGGCCGTATATCACCGCTTGAGCCCTTAAGCCGTCTGTACTTCCGCCCACGACGACGCGGGGGCACAGACCCTGGATGTCCTGACGGGACGTATTGATGTCCACGGCCGATACCACGAGTTCGTACGAGTCCCGCGCTTCCGCCAGATCGAGCTTCGGATGCAGGCCTGACCGGCTCGAGAGGATGTAATCCCGAAGCGTTCCGGAATGTTCCAAGCCCCCCAGTCCGCTGAAGGTCCTGTATCGCTCCACGGCCTCGACCTTAGGTCGGTCGAGATCGTCGAGGCCGGCCAAAAAGCACCGGTTAAGATTGGTGCCCTCGAGGTCGTGGCGGTCGTGATCGATGGTAACGAGGAATGAGCTTGCCAATTCGCTGGCGCCCAACACCTGGATGATCCCCTGACCGACGGCGCCTGCCCCGACGACATACAAAGGGGGCAAGCGCGTGTCCGATACGGCTGGACCGTCTTCCAATACTTCCCAGCGGCCGGATTCCCCCGACCACAGGGAATACGCGTCATCCCGGGCGAAGCGTCCTTTCTTCAAGCCTTTGGCGTGCTTGAAGACCTCGCCTGCTGCCAAGGCCGCTGCCAGGTATGGGCCGAGGCAATCGCGCCGGCCGAAAGAACCACCGAAGGCTCGCGGAGCGGAGCCGATCCAGGCTTTCCACCCCTCTCCCCAAACATAGATGCTCGCGCCTCCACGCATCTGACCGGTCATATCTATGGTCAAGTCCTCCACGCCATCGGGTGGAAGCACCGGTATCCGCCCGCCGTTGGCCCAGGACGCGAGGTTCTCGACGGCCTGGAAGGCATTTGCCGGACCGGCCCCGTTCGGCGTGACGACCGTCATCTCGCCTTTTACCGCGACCCGGATCGAACCGACCAAGCCATGCAGCCTAGCCAGTAGATTGACGAGACAGACCAGAAGGTGTTGGCGATTGACTGCCCCTGATACGTCGCCGGCACGAATGAGGATCGTTTTAGGCGACGCGACGTCCCCCAAACCATCCAACGGTCGGGAATGACGATCCCCCAATGCCAAGCCACTCATCGGAAATCCCTTCTGTCCACTGCCGGTGCGGCGATCACCTCAAGGCGGCCATGGACCTGCCCTGGGGATAGCATGTGCCAATAATCGTTCTGCCACTCGTGCACGCCGATGCCTTGCGGCCAGGGCGCGGCCGGGACGCCGTATATCGGGAATACGAGCGAAAGAATCCGGCGGCTCGAAATCATGCGGTCATCATATCGCGAGTGTTCCGTGCCCATGCCGGGATGGCTGTGAATCTGAGCCAAGGGCTTCCACCCTTCGGGCAGATCGCGCACCATTTCGCTGATCGCATCCGGCTCCACATGATAGTTTCCGGGCATAGATCGCTGCGTGGGCGCCCGGACCGATCGCACAAGGGCGGTATCGCCGTCCCGCTCGCCGTACCAGAAAACACACGATTCCCGGCGGCCTGCGCGCTGAAGCAGTTCGCTTGTCGCCGAAATCGCAGTCGGAGGTAAGCGAAGGACGGATCCGATCGGCACATAGGGCCCGGGTGCCGGGTCGCGCCACAATAGGTATTCATCCTGCATGACGATCGAATCTTCCCGAATAGTGGTTGCGGAAAGCACGTTCGATCGCCACCAACGTATGATTAAAGGTATCGCCCGTGCGCCAGAGGGTGGTGTCTTCGCCGCCGTGATTGACGTCGTAGTATTCGAACACAGCGGAACAGCACACGAGCTGGATCTTTTGCCCGCTGGGGTTCTGGTAAGCCGGATGGACGTGGACCTCCGGCGAGGTCAGTTGGGGCAGATGGTGCTGTTCGGCTAGGCCGGCGTAGTCAAGGGTCGCCGGATTGACGAACCTGGCGCTGGGCGGCCAGTCCGAACCGGCAAGAAAATCGAGCCGGAGAAGATACTCTTCGGTATTTCCGCCGAAAGTGCCGCGCATGGGGACAAGCAGCGTCCGGTCCGATGGCCGGCTCCAGCCGAGCTCTTCTATCGTCTGGCCCCTGAAGGACAGCACCCGCGGCAAGTGCTGGCCTAGCACTTGCGTGCCTGCCTGCAGGTCAATGGTGGGCCGGACGCCATGCGATGCCATTTCAGGCCCCCCCGGTCCTGGCCGCGATCTCGAACTTCTTGTCGCACAAACCTTCCTGCTGGGCCGTCTCGAGAGGAAGGCCGAGGTGGTCCATCAGGCTCACTGTCCCGACGTCCGTCTCGGCCTGGAACACGTCACGCTCGTTGCGCATGACGTCGAGCTCCTCGTAGGCCCGGTCCCAGATCGACTGCAGAGTAGTACCGGACTCGACCTTGAAGCGCACCGTTTCCAGTTCACCCAGGTGCTTGACGCGCACCGTCTGCTTCTTTGGCCCCGCAAGCTTGCCCGCCTTGAAGCTTTCGACGCCATCTTCATCCAGGTCGATGACGTCGTCTTCATCGAGGGGAAAGTCGGGCTCGTCCGTCTTTTCCAGATAGATGCTCTTGTCGGCAGCCACGCCCTTCAGCTTGCGCAAGGTTCCGGCCGTGATGAAGCGCGCGGGCCAATCCAGGGGGCCGCCGGCGAAGGCAAGCCGGTAGGATCGGTCGCTCAGGGCGACGATAAACCGCTGTCCGTCGGACAAGGGCACGGATTCGCGGCTGCGGACGTCCTCAAGTTCGCCGTTGTCCCGCATCTGCAGGACATAGCTGTAATCGTCGGACGAAAACCCCGCGGCGAGGGCGATCTGGTCCCCTGAGGGGGTCTGGTCATTTACGGGAACCGCGCGGAACACCAGGTCGGTGCCGGCGATATGGATGCTGCGAATGGGATCGCTGTCGTTCATTCGGTTTCTCCTGCGTCTCGATATCACATCAAATAGTAGCTATTTCTTAGCTAGTCAATACGTGATCTGTAGCTATTAATTGTTGACTAGCCTCGTGGATAATGATATGAACGCGCGACCGTCAAGGAGGACCCTATGGTTGAAAAACGTACGATGACGCTGAATTTGAGTTCGCAGGAGATGGATCTGGTCGATCGCCTCGCCGATGAAAAAGGTTTGTCCAAGACCGCCCTAGTCCGACAGGCCCTCAGGCTCTACCAATCCATCACGGACAGAATAGAACGCGGCGAGAAGGTATTCTTCGAACACCCTTCCACCAAGGAAAAGGCCGAGCTCATGATGCTGAACTGAAGCCATGTCGGGTAGCCTCATCGGTACCTACGACCTGTTAGACCGTCGGACCGGCAAGTTCACGGAATCCCATCTCCTCAGCCCCGCGGATGCCGGCAATGTCGCCGATATAGACGGCTCGTGGCGCCCGCTCATGGAAGCCAGGATTGCGGAACTGAAAGCCGCCGGCCAATACAACCTGCAATTCCTCGGCGATAACGACATCCAGGACGCTCATTGGCGATGGTCCGAGAAAGTCGACATGGCGTCAAACCGGCTTGACCGGCAGTCGTTCGCGATCGTGGCGGAAGGTGCCACACAGGGCCTGATGCTCGTGACGACTGCAGGTTTTGCCAAAGAACCCTCGCAACGCGGCAAGCCGCTGGTCACGGTGGACCTGCTAGCTACCGCGCCTTGGAACAGACCGCGTTTCGATGCGTCCCCTCGTTTCAAGGGCGTGGGGCGCATCATGATGGTTGCCGCGATCAGCTTGAGTGTTCAAGAGGAATTCAGGGGACGGGTAGGCCTGCACGCCTTGCCACAGGCCGAAGCTTGGTATCGAGATGTGGTTGGAATGACCGACCTGGAAATCGACGACACGCGCATGCGCTACTTTGAGATGACCGAAGCACAAGCGCGCGCCTTCCTCACTTAAACAGAAGGAGCAGATGATGGAGATGCTTATCTCACGCGACTGGCTCCGGCGAAAGATCGAGTCCGATCCGGATACGGACCATGACGCGGGATGGCCGTTGGAAGCCATCGACAATATAGGGATGTTCCTGCCGTCCGAACTTGTGTCGGACGCGGGCAACGTGGTCGAAATGAAGCACGCCTTCGGGGTCTTCATACGCCAGTTGAGACGACGCGACCAATTGTCGGTTGAAACCTTGGGCGCAAAGGCGCGGGTGGAGGCCGCCGAGATCAGGTTGATCGAACGGGACCCCAACTACAAACCCAGGCCGAGGACCGTTCACCAGTTGGCCGAGTTTTTTAGGATGCCGCCACGAGCGCTGATGAAGCTCTCTGGCGCTACGGTTACTAGAGACGAGGTCCTGCAGGAAGAGGCCCAGAAGTTCGCGGCTAAGTCCGATGATTTGTCCAAGCTCAGTAAGCACGAGCAACAGGTCTTGGACAGTTTCGTCAAGTTTCTGGTGCTGGGGCAGAAATGAACCGATGATGGAGGGGACGGTCGGAGCATATGAGGCGGACGACATCCGAGGACTCGTTGACAGGATTCTCCGCGAACTCGGCAATCCCGAACCGCCCCTCCGTCTCCCGGAGGTCCGGCAGTTGCTCGCGCTAGACCTCAAGTACTATAGCTTGTCCAATCCGACGCTCCTGCAGGAAGTCGCGCATAGGATGAAGGTGGCGGGCAAGCAGGTTATCGCCCGTCCGACCATTCTGATCGACGTGATCAAGAAGGCCAACCTCTCCGCCTTATGGATACCCGACGGCAATCGCATCCTGATCGACCAACAGGTTCCCGACGCGAAGAAACGATGGATCGAGGCCCATGAGGTTGGGCATAGTTTCATTCCCTGGCACAAGGATTTCCTGTTCGGCGACGATCAGTACACGCTCGATCCGAACTGCCACGCCAATGTGGAGGCGGAGGCTAATTTCGCCGCCGCACGCTTGCTGTTCCTCCAGGACCGTTTCGCGTGCGAGGCTCGCGACGTCGAGATTACCTTCAAGTCCATCCAGAATCTGGCCAAGCGCTACGGCAATACGATAACCACCACGTTATGGCGCACGGTCGAGGAGCGGGATGGCGAAACGCCGGCATTCGGGATGGTCAGCGCCCATCCGCACCACGACGATATCGGCCGCGACCCCGGCGGCAAGGACGTGCGATACTTCATCCGCTCACCCGCGTTCAGGACGCGGTTTCCGGGGATCACTCAGGAATTCTGTTGGAACTTTCTCAGGGCCAGTGCCGGCCGGGCTAGGAGAGGTCCGATTTTCGACGGAACCGTCGTGTTGACGGACGCGAACGGAGTCCGACACGAGTTCGCGATCGAATGCTTCTGCAACCACCACGCGATCCTGACTTATGCCGTACACAGGCGCCCGGCTCCGTTGATAACACCGGTTAAGTGATACCGCTGCGGCGCTAATAAGCTCGCCCGGCTACGTCCGCTGGTCAGGGAACGGAAGCTTCCAGGCTTAAGCTGCGTGAACGAACGGCCGATACCAGGGCGCATTAGGGTCGCAGGCGGCCATCGTTTTCATTGAGTCGTCTTGGCCAGCCGTGGTCTTCACTTGACCCCCCCGCATGATGATAAATAACCAAGAAGGATCTAGACCGAACCGGAAAAGACAAGGCGCAGGTGCGAGGCATTGAGAGAAATATCAGGAACCGAACCAATCCACAGAAATATTTTGTTGGTATTTCTGTTGGTAGCAGATGCGGCCAACCTTCGCATAAGTCTCTGAAACGAAAACGGGATTTTCTCCACTTGGATTCCGCCTCTGGGCACCATCCCCTCTTCTCCCGACACTCCGTTTAGCCGAACCGTCTACGCTGCAGCTTCTGCAAGCGGCTGGAATTATTGATCTTTTGCTGTCGCATTGCGCAATTAGGCGTGACAGAGAGCGCTTCGGGCGCATTTGATCCAACGAGGCGGGGGGATGGTATTTCCGTTGGTATTCGACATCCTGATGGTATCGAAACAGCCAAGGGAGACCTGACGAATGGCCCTATCCGACGTGAAATGTCGAAACGCCCGCCCTGCTTCCAAACTCGCGAAATTGTCTGACGGGGGCGGGCTGCAGCTATGGGTACAGCCCACGGGCTCTCGCCTCTGGCGGCTCGCCTACCGCTTTGACGGCAAGCAGAAACTGCTCGCGCTGGGCAGCTATCCCCTTATCTCTCTCGCCGAGGCACGGGAGGCGCGCGATGATGCTAAAAGGCTCCTGCTAGCTGGCGTCGACCCTGGAAAGGAACGCAGCTTGCGGAAGGCCGATTCGGCAAAGGACTCCTTTCGCTCAATCGCGGACGAATATGTTGACAAGCTGAAGAAGGAGGGACGTGCCGACCGGACGATCAGCAAGGTCAAATGGCTGCTCGACTTTGCCTATCCGATAATCGGCGACAAGTGCATTCGGGAGATCGAGCCGGCCAGCATCCTTACCGCCCTCCGTCGCGTGGAGGTTCGCGGTCGATATGAGTCGGCCAGGCGACTGCGCTCCACCATCGGCAGCGTGTTTCGATACGCGATCGCGACCGCACGCGCCGAGACAGATCCGACCTTCGCCCTCAGAGGCGCACTCATCAGTCCGAAGGTAACGTCTCGCGCCGCGATTACCGATCCGAAGGCCTTGGGCGGTTTGCTGAGGGCGATCCATGCATTTGACGGACAGCCTACAACCCGAGCCGGTCTGAAGCTGATAGCGCTGCTGTTTCCCCGCCCAGGCGAGCTCCGCGCCGCTGAATGGGAAGAGTTCGATTTTGAAAGCTCGGTGTGGACGATCCCTGAAGCACGCATGAAAATGCGACGGCCGCACCGCATACCCCTATCAAAGCAAGCGATCAGCGTCCTGACTTCACTGAGAGAAATCTCTGGTGATGGATCGCTGCTGTTTCCTAGTGTTCGATCGGCTTCGCGTCCGATTTCCGACAATACCCTTAACGCCGCACTGCGTCGTATGGGTTACAGCAAGGAAGAAGCTACCGCGCATGGTTTTCGAGCAACGGCATCAACTCTGCTGAACGAATGCGGCAAGTGGCATCCGGACGCCATAGAGCGACAGCTGGCCCACATTGAGAACAACGACGTTCGGCGCGCATACGCCCGAGCAGAGCACTGGGAAGAGCGCGTGAGGATGATGCAATGGTGGGCCGATTATCTGGATGAACTCGAGAGCAAAACGCCGCGGGTGATCTCAATCGGGAGACGCGGCAAGCCTGCTGTCTATACACCGTCGCGACCGTCCACTTTGAACCCAACAGCGACCGTTCATCAAACGCCGATACCAATCCCCAACCGACGAAAATCATTCTGACGCTCGAAAAAAAGCCAGAACTGTACGGGAGGGAGAATTTTTTCTTAAGAGAAGGCTATACGATGGCAGTTGGTTCGCCAGTTCGTGTTTCTCGTACGTTCTCACTTGGGCGGCGAACCGCACGGCCTAAAAAGTAATGATGATAGATTTCAAAACGCCCTTGGCATCGGGCAGGGCCGTCGTGTTCGCCAACGATAGGCCACCCAGTGGTGCCAGTCCGCGCGTGCTGATTGGAGACCGCCGCGTCACGTTTTATGGCCGCTTTTGTCCCTTTTGCTGGCGGTCGAGGCAAATGCATAAGTACATGGCGGAAAAGTTAGTGAACTTGTGATTTGTTTTGCAGAGTTGGCGGTGCGCGTCACACAACAAAAACGGGCTATAGGGATGAAATGCGGGGCAGTATCGCGATTTGGCATGACACGCTTGCAGACGACGCCAACGGCTATGCGCCACGCGTCGAGGTCCACATTAACATATGGAAGGGCGAGAGGCGCTCGGCCAAGAGGCGCTTTCATCTCTTGGATATCGGCTTTCGCTTCCAGGAAATGAGATCGCTCCGGACGCTGTCGATCAGCCTCCCTTTCGAGATTCAGTCCGACCATATTTTCGACCTGTTCGATGTGATGCACGACTCATCGACGTTATCCGCAATCTTCAATGAAACGCTGTCGGCAGGGGAGGTCCAAGAGAACGGCAAAACGTTCGCGGCGCTCAACGAACCGAAGAAGGTGCAATTCTATGTTTCACGCTGCTCAAGAGATGACCGAAGTCTGACCACAATCGGGAAAGGAGGTGACGCCGGCTCTGTAATCATGCTCCGCGATCAATTTTTTGACCGAATGCGGGCCAAAATCGGCGATCAGTATATTCGTCTCCGAATAAGAGTCCCCTTCCACATCATGAACGGATTCGTTTCTGAAGTCGACGCCAAGGACTCTGCTTTCCTGAGCACGATCTCCACCAGCGAAATCGTCGAATTCCGTCTAAACGAGCGGCGCAATTTTTCGGCCGCAATCCTGGAACGATTGAGCGGCGGGGCAGATCTGATCGATGTGTCTGCTGTTCATTATTTTCTGATCAGGGATATGACCGTGGAAATGACACAATCCCATACTGGCTTCAAAAAAATGCGTCGGCTGGAACCCGAAATCTGGGAACGGTATCTCCGAGATGAACCGCAATTCAACGCACAGAACATGATAATCTATCATTGGAGCTCGGTCGCCCCGCCTCAATCTACGGTCGACAGCTTCACCGCGCTCGCGACTTTTCGTGCTTACTACACTGGCCGCCTCTGGATTTACGCACTGGTTGTTGTTGCACTGGGTGCAATGGGAAGTGCATCGCAAGCAGGCTTGGCGGCCCTGGTTGGAATGCTGTGGGAGATTAAGGACCCGTGGCAGGCTGCTGCCGTCAACGCTGCGATCTTTTTCTTCCTGGTCTTTTTGCTCTTTTTTATCGTCCGATTTGGCCGACGGTGGTCAAATCCACTCGAATGGGTTATCGGATTTTTCAGCGCCCGCCGTTAAGGTGGGGTTCACGAATCATGCGGGGAGCGTGCCTATGATAAACGAGCCAGGCTTCGCAAACATCCTTTCTGGGCCCGTTGCTCAGCCGAACATGCCCACCGATCCATGCACGATTTATGATTGGCTGGTGCGGGCTGGCGTTCACGGGTTTTACCCGAATTTTCGGCCGTGGTTTTTCGGCAGGGTCATTCCAGGGCTCCACAGCGGGGAGCGCCATATCGTAACCACATATGTTGAAGGCGCGCTTGCTGGCGTAGCCATTTGCAAGCGCTCAGAGGCGGAGCACAAGCTCTGCACGCTTTGGGTCGAGCCTGCCTTGCGCGAGCGTGGAGTTGCGAAATCGTTGGCTCGCTATGCATTTGACTGGCTCGATTCCGACCGCCCGCTTTTCACCGTGCCCGAAGAGCGGATCGCAGAGTTTGCCGGGCTACTCCGCGTGTGGAGTTTTTCGGCACCCAGAACTTATCCGAGCCTTTATCGATCAAATCGAGTCGAGTATGTCTTCAACGGACCTGTCGGGATTTCTGGTCAATGATCGAACGACAACCGGCTTTCGAGCGTCCACCTAAACTCATCGAGCGTCGGAGCCTCCAGTGCTACCAGTGGGGTGCCAAGCCGAATTGCAAGCCGTTCGCAGGCAGCTTGCTCTAACGCGGTAAGCGCAGCGATCTCGGCTGTGGTCGCAAAGTTCGCGCCGGGCACCCTCCGCGCTAAGATCTGTTCTGGACCATCCAGGATATGGATCAAAAGGTCCGGCGCGATTTCGTCGAAGAACGAGTCCGGAACAAGCAGTGGCCCCTCTAGCGTCTCGACCAATGCATGGCCATCAACAATCTGATGCCTCTTTGATCGGGGATACGCCGATAGAGCTTCTGCCGCCATGCGTTGGTTGGTGAGCCCATCTGCGAGTGTAGCGACTGGCAGGATGCCGCCAGCCGCCCTCAAGAGCTGACTGATGCTGGCATACTCTAGCTCCGGGATATGCTCGGCAGCGTGCAGAGAGCGGGTCGTCTTACCCGATTTTGAAAGCCCCGCGACGAAAACTCTCATGGGCGTGTTCCAATCGCATTGACCAATCGAGGTGATGCATAGCCCCAAGACTGGGGGGCCGTGAAGCTGAAGTCGTGGCGTAAACGGTCCAGGCGCCAATCTTTGACTAGAGGCAGGTGTCGAAGAATTTCGATACCAAAACCGGCGTCTCGGTCTTGGAAGTATGTTGCGAAGTGGCGCTCATCAACGCATGATGCCTTGCCATGCACGCGCCAAAGTTCCTCGACCGGAAGTTCATGAATCGCGCCCATTTGTAGGATTGCGGTAAGCCTGCAATTCGGCGACGATTCGTAGAGGTACGCGTCAGAACCGGCAAGATAGCGAGGGAAGCGCCGCCTTAGCTCGATCGTTTTTTCGCCAGAGCGAATTAGTGCAGCCCATTTGGGCTGAATGCTCAAAACGACCGTTCGCATGTGAGCTTTCCTGAACCGAATCCTTAATTGCACATAGGCGTGGTAGTCGCTAGTGCGCAACGCGCTCGGCAGCTACTAAGCAAAATGAATGATGTGTTGGGTGCAGATTGACCATTCCTCAACGGCAGACATGGCAACGGTTGCTCGTCACCGAAATCCTGCAGAGCGGATCCCGCTTGCAAGCCGTGTCTGTGGCAGCGCTAAAATGTCAACTCACGCAGAACTTGAGATTGCCTCCTGAGTGCCGTGTCGGCAGAGCAATCGAACTTGAACAATCGGTGTGCTTTACTTGGATTGTGAACCTGGGTGCTACCGCTTTTTCTCTGGCATGTCGACGGCCGGCAGACCTTCCTTTCTGGCCTTGGCAAACGCCCGGTCGCCTTCCAGGAACCCGACCAGCATAAAGGGGATCAGTTCAGCCACGGTTTCGGACTCGCCATAGATCTGACGGTAAAGTGCGGCATAGTCGTTGAGTGCTTGGCTCAAGTCGGCGCCAACGGTGATAGTGATCTTCGAAGGTGTCCGGTCCGGAAGTTTTCCGAGTTTCAGATTAGCCATGAATTCCTCCTGTTCACCCAGTGTATGGCCGCAACACGAGGTCCTTGTGCACGATGACGCGCAACGGCCAACCAGGGCGGACGGTGATCGTGGGCTGGATGTTCAGGTTCTTTTCAGTGATGCGCTGACCAGCTTGACTGACATTCTGCTGGGTTGATTCACGGATCGCCTTGACCAGATCGCTTTCATTTTCCCCAAAGCTCAATTCGGTGCCCGCGCCCAGCAAGGTGGCGAGCGCAATGCCCTTGATCAGCTGCCAGGTGTGGAAATCCACCTTGTCCTCAAGCCCCGCAAAACCAGCGGTGTCCGTCGCGGGCAGATTGTCAATTTCGATTGATGTTCCGTCCGGCATCACAATGCGCTGCCAGACCAGCAGAGCGCGCCTTTGTCCGAAGGCGACAACGCTGTCATAGGTGCCGATCAGGCGAGAGCCTTGAGGGATCAGCAGGATGCTGCCTGTGACGCTGTCATGCACATTCTCGGTAACCTGCGCGACGACGAGGCCGGGCAAGTCCGAATTGATGCCGGTGATCAGGCTTGCCGCAATCACACTGCCGGCCATGATCTGATTGGGCGAGGCCGGCGTCTGCAATGCATGCGGATTGTAGATCCCGCTTGTGTTCCGCTGGCTGATAAAATCGAGCTTGCGCTGTTGGTTGTTCTGGTCGCCCTCGGCCGGTGCCACGGAAGCTCTCATACGCTCGGCATCGGATTGGGCCGGCAGCGTTTCAAGCGGCGGGCGTGCTCCTTGCCCATTACCGGCGGCGTCCATTTGCCGAGAGCGGATTTCGATGCGGAAGAGGACTTGCGACTCTCGCGCCTCGATCGCCTGCTGAGCAAGACGCTGCTCTTCGGCGGAAACATCCTGCCCTGGCGCAATACCGAGCTGGCGCTGGTGTTCCAGGATAGGGCGGCCGAGATCGCCGGGCAGCGGCGGCCCAAGCACTGGGACCTTCGGCTTGATCCCGGAATAGTCTTTGGGGAGCGCCTCGAGTCCCTCGGCGGTCGGGTTGCGGTCGGTGCTGTAAAGCTCTTCAGCCTGCTGCTTCAGGCGCAGTGCCGGCCCCTGCAGCGCCATCATCGTGACGCCAAAGATGGTGCCGGAGCCAACAGCTGCGATCGCGACGATTATGCCGCGCTTGAAGCGCACGGCCCGGCGCGGTGAGGCCCGCAGCTGCAGCTGTTCGGGATCGAGTTTGGGCGGAACATTGGGGCGGGACGTGTCGGTCATGAGCCTCCCCTCACCTGCCAAAACGCGAAAAGAGCGATATCCGCCGCGGCAGTTGCCGTCCGTCGGTCCTGGTGATGCGCACCACCTGCTGCTGCTTGGCGCCGAGACGGAGTTCAGCCGCGGCAAAGAGGCGCTCGACGATGTAGTAGTTGCCGTGCATCCGATAGTTGACGAGCTGGTTGTCCCCGTCAGCACCGACGATGAAGAGCGGTGGCGCCTCGCCCTGATCGATGCGCTTCGGGAACTCTATGTAGACCTTGCTGCCATCATCGAAGGCGCGCGTCGGTCTCCACGGCGGCGTGTCGCCGGTGATCGAATAGCGGAAGCGGATGTTTTCGAGTGCTACGTTCGAGGCCGCGGGCATTTCAGCCTCTGCCTGAGCGTTGCGCCGCCGAAGCGCCACGAGTTGGTCTTCGCTGTAAATCCAGGAGAGCGCCGCCATGGCAGTTTTCTCAGTGCTTTGAAGCTGTAGGTGATAGGATCGCCTGTCCGTCGTGATGACCAGATTGGTGGCAAGCCCCGGCGCGAATGGCTTCACCAGCACATGAGTGCGCTGGTCATCGCCTGAGCCACTAACGGTGTCACCGATCACCCAACGGACCGTATCGCCGGCTGAGACCGAGGTCAGCTTCTCGCCCCGCTGCAATGAGATATCGGTGACGCGCTCCGGCGCGGCGTAGAGCTGGTAGAGCGCGCCGTCGGCAAAGGGGTAAACCTGCACCGCATTGACATAGCCAAACTTCGTGGGTTGTTGCGTCGCCGCCTTGTTGGCATCGGCGACCTGTTCTTCCGGCGAGCGCTTATCTGGGGCGGGCTTGCCGGGTGCGGGCATCAACTGACCAGGCAACGGTAACGGTTTCGGCACTTCCACGACCTTGACCGGCTTCTCCGGCGCCTTCTCGATCGCGGCTGGTTTGAAGTCCTCGTGGTCATAGGAAATCTGAGGCGGCGGCACTGGCTTCGAGGCACAGGCCGAAAGAACCGCAGCAGACGCCGACAGGATCAAGGCAGCACGAAGCAATGGGGCTCTATTTGTCATTGGCGGGCTCCTTAGGGGAAACGGGGGTTGGCGCGGCGCTGTCGAGCTCGCGCGACCAGTCGATGGCGTTGATGAAGACGCCGAGCGGGTTCTTGCGCAGCTGCTCGGTTGTCCTAGGCGGGCGGATGAGGATGGTGAGGATCCCGATCCAGCGCGTCGTGCTGGCGAGGCTGCCGCGCTCGAACACCTGCTCGGTCCATTTGACCTGGAACGAGCTGTCGGAAGCCCTGACCACGCTGGTCACCTGTACTGACACGCTGCGCGTGCCGATTTGGCCGAAAGGGTCGTTCGCCTTGGCATATTCGTTGAGGAAGAGCGCCGCTCGGTCGGTGGCAAAGTCGTAGGCCGACAGCCAATTCTGCCGCACCAGAACCGCATCGGTGGAAACCGAACGAACATTCTGGATGAAGCGGCTGAGATGCCAGGCGATCTGGGCATCGTCGGGCTGGTAGTTTTGGACTGCCGGCGCGACCGCGTGCGCCTCGCCAAAGCGGTCGACCTCGACGACATAAGGCACGACGCGGCCCTGCATCGACTGCCACAGAAGCCCACCGGAAAGCCCCATCGTCAGAGCCAGGCAGCCAAAGGCCATGAAGCGCCAGTTCTTGGCCTGCACGCGCGCCGCGCCGATGCGCTCATCCCAGAGTTGGCTGGCCTTCTGGTAGGGTGTTACGGGTTCGGGCGTCTTTCCATAACGCTGAACGGGTCGCTTGAAGAGCATCTAGTCTTCCTTGTCATTGAGGGAGGGATTGGCGCCGCTTCCGCCCCGATCTCCATCGCGCACCGCCTGCGTGGCAGCATTGCGATGGGCGCGTGCGGTCTGTTCGGAACGCAGACGCCTTGCCCAGGCAGGCGCGGCCGCGGGAGCTATAACTGGAGAGCTTCCGCTCATCGAGCTGGTCGGCATGCCGCCGGTCGCGGTCCAGCCGGCATCGCGACCGGCGTCGGCACTACGGCGGAATGGTTCTGCTGCGGATCGCATTCCCCGCATCGCGGCGCCGCTAGCGGCACTCGCAACCCCCTGCAGCCCAGCAGCTACCCCGGACAGCCCGGACTCGGGCGATGTCGCGCGCCCCGTCTGCCAAGCGACGGTGGCAGCGGACCCGATGGCGGCGCCGGCACGGACTGCGGCGAGGCCGCCGCCTGTTGCCATGCGCGCGCCGGCAAACGCAGCGCCTCCGGCAACGAGCGTTGATCCAGCTGCGGCCGCCGTTGTTCCAAGTGCCGCGCCGGCGCCAAGCTGCGGCGCGCCGGAAACAAGACCCGAGGCAATCCCGGGGCCGAAAATGCCGAGCCCAAGCAGCGCCAGCGCACCCAGTACCTGAGACATGGCCGCCGCCAGGTCCGGCTCCTGGCCCTGCAGGGCGGAAGCGAACTCGCCAAAGAGCGTGGAGCCGATGCCGACGATGACGGCAAGCACCATCACCTTGATGCCCGACGAAATCACATTGCCGAGCACGCGCTCGGCCAGAAACGCCGAGAGGTTCCAGAGCGCGAAGGGCACCAGGACGAAGCCGGCCAGCGTGGTGAGCTTGAACTCGAGGATGGTGATGAAGAGCTGGATGGAAAGAATGAAGAAGGCGATGAGGACCAGGAACCAGGCCAGAAGCAGCACGAAGATGGTGAGCGCGTTACCGAAGATCTCGGGGAAGCCTACTAGCTGGCTCGCTTGATTGAGGAGCGGCCAGGCGCCCTCGAAGCCGGCCGCGGCAATGCGGCCTGGCCGCAGGAGACTGTCGGCGGACAGGTTGCCGGGCGATGCGTTGATGCCGAGACCGGCAAAGGAGCGGTAAATTATGTCGGCGAGGTTCTTGAAATTGTTCAGGACGAAGGCGAAGGCGCCGACATAGAGCACTTTGCGAACAAGCCGGCCAAGAATGTTGGGCTCGCCGCCGAACGCCCAGACCAAGCCCGCGAGCGTGATGTCAATGCCGATCAGAATGGTGGTGAGAAAGGCGACGTCGCCCGAAAGCAGACCGAACCCACTGTCAATGTAGCGGGTAAAGGTCTCCATGAAGCGATCGATGACTCCGAGGTCGTTCATGTCGCCGCCTTCCTCGTTGTCTTGAAGAACTGCCGCTCAGTTGCCGGGATAAGCCGTGCCGGCGCCCAGGAAACGCTTCGTCGTCTCGCGAGCGGCTTCCTCAGACTGCGCCTTGCGCGCCGCATCCTCGGCCTCGGCCCGGAACTGGGTCGCAAGCAGCGTCTGGATCTGCATCTGCTGCTTGGTCGAAAGCGCGATCAGCTGATTCGTAGCCTGGCTTGCCTCGAGGGCACCTGCCGCGCCCTGACTGCGATTGACGAGATCGGTAAGCAGGTCGCCATCGGCCTGCACGTTCTCGACGATCTGCGACTGCGCGCTCATGGTCTGGCGGAACGCCTGCATGGCGCTCTGCCAGCGCTCGCGCGCGGCGCTCGCCACATCGCTGACCTTGATGGTGGCGTCGTAGCTTTCCGGATATTGCTGGCGCCACTGGTCCTGCAGCTTGTCGAGATCGAAGCTCAGGCCGCTCGCCTGGGTCATCAGACCGTCAATCCGTTGGAGCGAGCCGGTAAGCTGGCCCACGGAAGAGAAATCCAGGCGCTGAAGGTTGCGCGCCATGTTCTGCAGCATGGTCGCCTGGTTCTGAAGCGACTGGATTTGGTTGTTGATCTGCTCCAATGCGCGTGCTGCCGACAGCACATTCTGCGTATAGTTGGACGGGTCAAACACGATGAGCGCATAGGCCGGCTGGACGTAGTCAGCCATCGGTTTGGCGATCAGGGAAACGGTGACCAGGCTAGTAAAAAGGCGGCGTCCGATCATGACGATTGCTCCTTGTTAGGTTGAGGAAATTGCTGGAGAAGCTCGGCAGCCCAATCCAGGCCGCGCGCACTGAAGAAACGGGCGGCAAAGCTGCCCTGCCCTTCTTCGGAAAGAATATTGTCGATCAGGGTCTGCGCGGCCGGGTCGGAGGCGCCGCAAAGCGCAAGAGCGATCGGGCCTAGCCCGAGCTCGAAGAGGCGATTGCCGCGGCGCGACTGCAGATAGTAGTGGCGCTTCGGCGTGGCGCGGGCGACCAATTCGATCTGTCGCTCATTAAGACCGAAGCGCTCATAGGCTGCCCGTGCCTGCGGCTCCACCGCACGATCATTGGGGAGAAAAATGCGCTGCGGGCAGCTCTCGATGATTGCGGGTGCGATAGAAGAGCCGGCGATGTCGGCAAGCGACTGCGTCGCGAAGATGACGGAGACGTTTTTCTTACGCAGCACCTTAAGCCATTCGCGGATCCGGGCGGCAAAGAGCGGGTTGTCGAGATAGACCCAGGCCTCGTCGAGCATGAGCAGCGTCGGCCGCCCGTCAAACCGGTCCTCAAGACGATGGAACAGATAGGTGAGCACAGGCAGCACAGCGCCTTGGCTGTGCATCAGCTCCTGGGTCTCGAAACACTGCACATCCGAGATGGCCAGCCGGTCGTCATCGGCATCGAGCAGGCGGCCGAATGGACCGTCGAGCGTGTAGGGCATCAACGCCGATTTGAGCGCATTGGACTGAAGCAGGACCGACAGGCCAGTCAGCGTGCGTTCCTGCGCCGGCGCGGTGGCGAGGCTGGTGAGCGCCGACCAGATTGCCTCCTTCACCTCCGGGGTGACGGTGACATTCTCGTGGGCAATGAGGCCGGCGATCCATTCGGCCGCCCAGCTCTGTGTGGCCGGGTCGTCGATGTGGCGCAGCGGCTGGAAACCAAGCGCACCATTCGCACCCAACGCATGGTGGTCGCCGCCCATGGCAAGCGCGGCGGCGCGGGCCGAATTGCCTTTGTCGAAGACATAGATTTGCGCGCCAGCGTAGCGCCGGAACTGCAAAGCGATCAGGGCAAGCAGAACCGACTTGCCGGCACCGGTCGGCCCGACAATCAGCATGTGGCCGACATCGCCGATATGGGTCGAAAGCCGAAACGGCGTCGAGCCGCTGGTTTCGGCGAAAAGAAGCGGCGGAGCGTAATCGCCGGTGACCTCGGCAAGGTGCTCGTTCTCCGCTGGACCTGCCCACACGGACGACAGCGGCACGAGATGGGCAAGGTTTAGCGTGTGAACGAGCGGCTGGCGAACGTTGGCGTAGACATGACCCGGCAATGAACCAAGCCACGCTTCGACGGCATTGATGCTTTCGCGAATGGTGGTGAAGCCGAGCCCGTTGACGATCCGCTCGACGGCGCGAAGCTTTTCCGCGGCGGCTTTACGGTTCTGATCCCACACCGTCACCGTTGTGGTGAGATAGCCGAAGCCGACATGATCGCCGCCCAATGCCTGCAGTGCTGCATCGGCATCGAGCGCCTTGTTGTCGGCGTCGCTGTCGACGAGAGGCACAGGTTCGTTGGTCACCACCTCGCGCAGAATAGCCGCGATCGATTTGCGCTTGGCAAACCACTGCCGGCGGAGCCGAGTCAGCGTCTTCGTGGCTTCCGCCTTGTCGAGCGGAATGAAGCGCGTCACCCAGCGATAGGCGAAATCCTGGTTATTGAGCGCATCAAGGATTCCTGGCCGGGTGACGTTCGGAAAACCGAGGATTGTGAGCGTGCGCAGATGCTGGTCACCCAGCATCGGCTCTAGGCCGCCGGTCAGCGGCGCGTCAACCAGGACGCCGTCGAGATACATTGGCGTTTCCGGCACGGCGACCGGATGACGGCGTGTCGAGATCGTGCCGTGCAGGTACGTCAGGGTCTCGGCATCGTCGAGCGCGCGCACCTCGGGCACGAAGCCCGAAAGAAGATCGAGAACACGGTCAGTCTCGTCTCGGAACCGGGCAAGCTCCTGGCGCCAGTCTCTTTCCCCTCCCAAGTCATGCGAGTCGACGAGAGCACTTTCCGCGCGCGCTTGGCCATCGGGCCCAGGCATGAAGACCAAGGTCAGATGATAGATGCTCTCGAAATGCGCGACCTTGCCCTCGAAGGCCGCGCGCCGTTCCTCATCGATCAGCCATGAGGCAGCATCGGGAAGCGCCGAGCTCGGATAGCCCAGCGCTTCGCTGCGCTCGGCCTCGAAGAATAATGCCCAGCCGGAGCCGAGCCTTCTCAGCGCATTGTTTGCCCGCGCGCATATGCCGATAAGTTCGGCCTCCGTCGCGCTTTCAAGGTCGGGGCCACGAAACCGCAATGTCCGCTGGGAGCTGCCATCCTTGTTGAGCACGATGCCGGGCGCGACGAGTGCTGCCCACGGCAGATGGTCGGCAAGCCGGTCGGCTTTGCCGCGGTATTCGGAAAGCTTCAGCATGCAAGCCAGCCCTTTTGACGAAGATGACGGACAAGCACGCTGGCAAAATCCGGATCACGCCGTGCGGCAAAGACCGCGAGCGTGTGGCCGGCGATCCAGAGGATCAGACCGGCAATCCACTGCTGCAGGCCTAGGCCGATGGCCGCGGCCACCGTGCCATTGAGGATCGCCACCGCCCGCGGCGCGCCGCCGAGCAGGATCGGCTCGGTGAGCGCCCGATGGACCAGAACCTCGAAGCCTTCGATATGCTGCTCTCCGGTGCTCATCAGACGACTGCCCCGCCGCCAAAGGAGAAGAAGGAAAGAAAGAAGCTCGAGGCCGCGAAGGCGATCGACAGGCCGAAGACGATCTGGATCAGCCGGCGGAAACCGCCCGCCGTATCGCCGAAGGCAAGGGTCAGGCCGGTGGTGATGATGATGATCACCGCGATGATCTTGGCGACCGGCCCCTGCACCGATTCCAGAATCTGCTGCAGCGGCTGTTCCCACGGCATGCCGGAGCCGGCAGCGTGGGCCTGGGCCGTGAGAAGAAGCGCGACGGCGGCGAACGAAAGAAAGCGAAGCTTCTTGCGCATGAGGTGACCTTTCAGAACTGCTGGAGTTGCGGAAGTGTGAGCGGGGTGACGGCGTAATCGCCGCTGCCGTCGAGACCCGTGACCTCGGCGATCGCGTCAACGCGGCGCGCGGGTCCTCTTCCGGCAATAAAGATGACCAAGTCGACGGCATCGGCGATCAGCCGGCGGGGAACGGTGACAACGGCTTCCTGGGCGAGCTGCTCAATACGATAGAGTGCGGAGCGTGCCGAATTGGCGTGAACCGTGGCAATGCCGCCGGGATGTCCGGTGTTCCATGCCTTCAGCATGTCGAGGGCTTCCGCGCCCCGCACTTCGCCGACGATGATGCGGTCGGGTCTAAGTCGCAGCGTCGAGCGCACGAGATCACCAAGCGTGACCGACCCCCGCCTCGTCCTCAAGGCAACACAGTCCTCGGCTGCGCATTGCAGCTCGCGGGTGTCCTCAATCAGGATCACCCGCTCATCGCATTCGGCGACTTCTGCCAGTAGAGCATTGGTAAGTGTCGTTTTGCCCGACGATGTGCCGCCGGCGACCAGGATGTTGCGCCGCTCGCGCACTGCCTTCCTCAGGGCATCAGCCTGCAGCGGGAGCATGACGCGATCGGCGACGTAGTTGGCCAGCGTGTAGAGTTTTGCCGCCGGTTTGCGGATGGCGAAGCATGGCGCCAGCACGACCGGCGGTAGCAGACCCTCGAAGCGCTCGCCTGATGGCAATTCGGCACTGACAATCGGACTATCTGCATGCGCCTCGGCGCGTACATGGGAGGCGACGAGCCGGATGATGCGTTCCGCCTCGGAAGGATGCATATGCACGCCTGTATCGACCCGGCCTTCTCCCAACCGGTCGAGCCTCAGCGTGCCGTCGGGATTGACCATCACCTCGATGACGGTCGAATCGGAAAGGGCCTCGGTGATCGCGGCGCCCATGGCTGTGCGCAGCATGGCTCGGCGGCGGTGGTCCGCTGCGGGATGAGAGTTCATCCTTCGCCTCCGTTGCCATTGCCGTAACCAAGCGAGCGCTTCCCGGAGGCTATCTGGCGACCGACCTGCTCGACGAATTTGTCAAAGCGCTCTTGGGCGATCGCCTGTGTCGCCCGATCCGGAATTGGCGTGTGGGCATGAAGCGTGATTGAAAAGCGGATTAAGAGCGCCAGGCTCTCCAGAGTTATTTCGGCGTCGCGCCTGACATGGTCGAGATCGCGGGAAAGACGGTCCAGCCGCTTGCCGTAGCGCTGGTCGAGCTCGTTTTCACCACGCCGTTCGATGAAGGCCTCGACCGCTTTCGCGACGATTGCCGATTTCGTGGTCGACGGGTTGCGGCTGAGGGTTTCCAGCTTCTCGCTCAATTCGGGTTCGAGCAGAAACTGGTGGCGAATGCGATGGGGCTTCATACGTCTCGTTCCGACTGGCCGGCGCTGATGCGCCGGCGGTGCGAACGAACATCGCCGAGATCCGCAAAATCGCTTATGGGCGTTATCTACGCCGAGATACGCCTCAGTTGCGGAAAGCGTTCAGAAGCCGGGGATGATGTCCTTGTCGTCGCCCCTTCCCTCGTTGAGGCCGTAGGCGCTCGCCGCGGTAGAAACCCGGTCCATGACGCGCTTGTCTGCGAGTGCCTCGGCGTCATCGTCCGACAGATTGAAGAGGTCATCCTGATCAGGCTCCCGAGAGACGACGACGTGTTCTTCAGGCAGGCCGGGATGACGCTGCTGTTGCACGCCGCTCCCTTCTTCGATTGCCGCGCCGGCGTGTTCGTCATCGGCAGCGAGACGGCGGTCAACACTGCGGACTTGTCCGCTCCAATCGTCGGGGCGCGACGCAGGACAGTCCGCGTACAGACCGTCGCGCAACACCGGCGCCGGCAGCACCCGTTCGGTGAAATTCGGATCCTGGTAATAGCGCAACTTCTGGGCGCGGATCGGCGGCAACCCGGAAACAAGGATTAATTCGTCAGCTTGCGGCAACTGCATCACTTCGCCAGGCGTCAGCAGCGGGCGAGCGGTCTCCTGGCGACTGACCATGACGTGCGAAAGCCAGGGAGCCAGCCGGTGGCCGGCGTAGTTGCGCATGGACCTGAGTTCCGTCGCCGTACCGAGCGCATCCGATATGCGTTTGGCCGTGCGCTCGTCGTTGGAGGAAAAGGCAATGCGCACATGGCAATTGTCGAGAATGGCGTTGTTCTCGCCATAGGCTTTGGAGATCTGGTTCAAGGATTGCGCGATCAGATAGGCGCGGATGCCGTAACCCGCCATGAAGGCGAGCGCGGTCTCGAAGAAGTCGAGGCGACCAAGAGCCGGAAATTCGTCTAGCATCATGAGCAGTTGGTACTTGCGGCTTTTCTTCGGGTCACCTTCCAGCCGCTCCGTCAGTCGCCTGCCGATCTGATTGAGCACCAGTCGCACCAGTGGCTTGGTGCGCGAAATATCCGATGGCGGCACCACTAGATAGAGCGACATCGGTCGTTCCGCATCCATGAGGTCGGCAATGCGCCAGTCGCAGGCCGATGTTGCCGAGGCAACCGTCGGATCACGATAGAGCCCGAGAAACGACATTGCGGTCGAGAGAACGCCAGAACGCTCGTTCTCTGACTTGTTCAGCACCTCGCGAGCCGCCGAGGCCACGACGGGATGGACCCGAGGTGTGTCCGCCGTGCCGAGGTGGTTGGTGGTCATCATCCGCAGCAGTGTCGCGGCAAACGAGCGTTGCGGATCCGACAGGAAAGTGGCGACGCGCGCGAGCGTCTTTTCTTCTTCCGCGTAGAGCACGTGCAAGATGGCCCCGACCAAGAGTGAATGACTAGTCTTCTCCCAATGATTCCGCCGCTCCAGCGCGCCTTCCGGATCGACGAGAATGTCCGCGATGTTCTGAACGTCGCGGACCTCATCTGAACCCCTGCGCACTTCCAGCAGCGGGTTATAGCGCGCCGATCTCGAGTCGGTCGGATTGAACAGGAGGCAGAAAGAGAACTTCGACCGCCAGCCGGAAGTCAGCTGCCAGTTCTCGCCTTTGATGTCGTGAATGACGGCCGAGCCGGTCCAGGAAAGAAGCGTTGGAACGACCAATCCCACGCCCTTGCCCGAACGTGTCGGCGCAAAGGCCATGACATGTTCCGGCCCGTCATGTCGCAGATAGTGATCCTTCAGTTTGCCAAGGAAAACGCCGGCCGGCTCAAACAGGCCTGCCTTCTCGATTTCCCGAGCCGCGGCCCATCGTGAGGAACCGTAGGTGGTGACCAACCCCCTCTGCCGCGCGCGCCAGAGGGAGCCAGCTATTGCGGCCGCACACCCCAAGAATCCGCTGGCTCCGGCAAGCATGCCGGCCTTGTCGAAGACCTCAGGCGCATAGGCGTCGAAGTGAAACCACCATTCGAACAGTTTCCACGGCTTGTAGATCGGCCGGGCCGCCGCGGCAAACCATGGCGCGCCAAGCTGCGGCTGGTAGTCCAGCATGTGGGCGCACCATTGCGTTGCCGCCCATACGCCAACGATGACGATGGCGAACACAACTACGATCTGGCCGACAAGGAGCTTCGTCGGTGTCACGGGCACAGCCTCCACTGTTTGGTAGTAGATGGAAGCAGCATGACGTGACGTTTCAGAATATCGAAGATACCCAATATACGCGCCCGTGCGATGCAGTGAACGTTGCAGGCTTGGAAGACTGGGGCGCCAAGAAGTGTCATCGCGAAGGGCGACGAGCGAATGACTTGTATGGGGCCGTCAGCGGACCGTCAGGTATCGGCTGGTTTTCCCAAGAAGCTGCCGTTCAGCGTCCGACCTCATTGTGGTCGTTCAGACCAAGCCGGCTGATTTCCCAAGCGGACGCCCGAGTCAGAAATTACTCTGGCTACAGAATTCGGATAGGCTGTTTACGATCGTGCTTGGCGCGTGTAATCCCGACATGGATGTTGATGTGTCTCCTCTTTTTTGTGATTGCAAATGGTCGACTTCAAGAAAAAGCTTGGCGGTAAAGTCGTCGAGAAACAGACGGATCCCGTCAAGCTTTACGACACTTTGGATCGCGAGGCGGACAAAGGCCCCTTGCGTCCGGCCCAGATTGCTGTGCTCACGAAATGGTTCGAGATCGACGCTGACAAGCGCGACTCGATCGTTAAGCTGCATACGGGCCAGGGCAAGACGCTGATCGGCCTCCTGATGCTGCAATCGCGTTTGAACGCCGGCCATGGACCAGTGATTTATATTTGCCCAAACAACTTCTTGGTCGACCAGACATGCGAGCAGGCACGCCAATTCGGAATACGGACGTGTACTTCGGAAGGCGATCTGCCAGAGGATTTCATCGACGGCCGGTCCATCTTAGTCACGTCAGTGCAGAAGGTCTTCAACGGCCTGACTAAGTTCGGACTCAACAAGCAGTCGGTACCAGTCGACACGATGTTGATGGACGACGCGCATGCCTGTTCGGACACGATCCGCAACCAGTGCCGAATTCACATCCCCCGCGAAGAGGAGGCCTACAGCCTTTTGAAGGCGCTGTTTTCCGCCGATCTAGAACAACAGGGCATGGGCACCTACGCCGACATAGAGAACGAGAAGCGAGACGCGTTCCTGCCGGTGCCTTACTGGGCGTGGATTCCACGGGAAGCCGAGGTGGCCGGCATCCTTTCGAAATATTCTGACCGCAAGTCGATCAAGTTCGCCTGGCCCTTGCTCAGAAACATTCTAACTCATTGCCAATGCGTCATTTCAGGAAATGCCGTCGAGATCGAGCCATACATCGCGCCGCTCGACGCTTTCGGTTCTTTCGACAAAGCCAGGCATCGCATCTTTATGTCCGCCACCGTCACCGACGACGCATTCCTCGTCAAAGGCTTACGGCTTTCGCCAGAAACGATAGCCAAACCGCTGACGTACGACGGGGAAAAGTGGTCGGGCGAAAAGATGGTGTTGTTGCCGTCGCTCATCCACGAGGATCTGGACCACGGCTTGATCGTCGAGAAATTTGCCAAGAGCGGGAAGAAGCGAACTTACGGACGAGTGGCGCTCGTGCCCAGCTTCGAAAAGGCGAAGCCTTGGGAAAGCGGTGGCGCCGTAGTCCCGAAGACTGAGACTATCGGCGCCGTGATCGACGCGCTTTCTCGAGGCGAATTCGAAGACACCGTCGTCCTCGTGAACCGCTATGACGGGATTGATCTACCGGACAAGAACGTGCCGCGTCCTCGTCTTCGACTCAAAACCTTACGCCGAGAGCCTCACAGACCTCTACGAAGAGCAATGCCGTCCGCATAGCGCCGCGACCCTAATGCGTGCAGTGCGCACCGTTGAGCAGGGCATGGGTAGAAGCGTGCGCGGCGAGAAGGATTACTCGGTCGTCGTCGTCATCGGATCGGACCTCGTCAGACTGCTTCGGGATAAGTCTTCGCGTCGGTTTCTGTCGTCGCAAATGGCAACGCAGATCGAGATCGGCCTGGAAATCACCGATATGGCCAAGCAGGATATCGAGGACGGCATAGAGCCTTTGCAGGCCTTTGTCGATCTCGCGAGCAAATGTCTCAAGCGCGACGACGACTGGAAGGCGTTCTACGCCGAGCAAATGGAGAAGGTTTCAGTGGCCGGCTCCGATCAAACGGCTTTGAAGCTCTATAAATCTGAGTTGGATGCCGAACTGGCACATATAAGGGGCGACTACGCCGGTGCCGTTAAGATGGTTCAGGCCATCATCGATATGGGCGCCCTTGACGACGACGAGAAGGGTTGGCATCTGCAAACCCAGGCCCGTTACAACTTCTTGTCCAATCGCGCCGAAGCGGATGTTCTGCAGATCGCTGCCCACAAGCGCAACCGGCTCCTGCTTAAACCTGCGTCGGGTGTCACTGTCACTAAACTCACCGTGGTGAGCCAGGGCCGCGCAGAGCGCGTCAAGAAATGGATCGGAAACCACAACGATTATGCAGACCTCAATGTCGGGGTCACCGACATGCTGGGCAGACTGGTTTTCGGAACGAAGGCAGACAAGTTCGAGGCCGCGCTTAACGAGTTGAGCTTCGCTCTCGGTTTCGTCGGAGAGCGGCCGGACACAGAGTGGAAAGAGGGCCCCGACAACCTCTGGGCGTTGGACGACAGCCAGTACATCTTGTTCGAATGCAAAAGCGAAGTCGGCGTGACCCGCGCCGACATAAACAAGCGGGAAGCCGAGCAGATGAACCGGTCGAGCGCATGGTTCGACAAGCATTACAAGGATATGAAGGTCAAGCGTCTCATTGTCCATCCGGCCGGAAAGATCGAAAGCGCTGCGGCGTTCACCCATTACGTGGAAGGCGTCCGGGAGTCGGACCTCAAGAACCTGGTCAGAGCCACGCGCGAGTTCTTCAAGTCGTTCGAAAACCAGAACCTCGACGATCTCACCGCGACCCATATCCAAAAGGTCCTCGACGCCCACGGATTGTCGGTTCCCAACCTTCTCTCTAACTACTCCCGCAAGCTCAAAGACATGAAATGATCCGAGGGAGTGTGCTACGGCCGAGGCGGTACCACTCTGGACGAGTGATCGTCTCGTTAGCTAGTCCGCATGCACGTTGCCGTGCTTTGGGATCCGCAAGTTACATGTAGAAACTGTACCGGGGTGCTATCTCCTGATCTTCACCGACGTATTTCAGAACTTCCCCCACTTGCCGGGCGGCTGCGATCGTGATGGGGAGCCCGTTGTCGAACTGAGTGTTGTTCCAGTTCATTTTTGTCAGTGCCAGGGTCTCGTGGGCTATGTGCTGGAGAGGCTGGCCGAGAACCTGACAGCGAAGTAGAAGCGGCCTTGGGATGTACATTCCAGGGTACGTTCGGAAAAACTCGACACTGCCTTTAGTATAGAGCAGCGCCTGGTCTTTATCGATCCGCAGTAAGCTACCCCTGAGCGGCGGATAAACGCCGAGTCGGTAGAGACGGGTCATCGACTTCCGAATCCAAATAAAGTCTGCGTAGTCGATATCTCGCTCGTCTATTGCTTTGTGAAAGCCATCCAGTTCGTTGCGGTCAAACTTCGATGTCTTGTGAAGGACCACCCGCGCCGGGTAGTGATCATGCTGTTTGCGGAACACCTTCAGAGAGTCCCGGAGAAGGGTATACGCGTCCTCCGCGGTTAGGTGGGGTGAGCGATCTTCTTCGCTTTCCACCATTCGGCCACCGCGGAGGATGAGGCCCTCGCCTCGTTCGTCGAACATCTGCGCTGTGCTGGTATGGACGTAGTCGCCATCGACAGACCTGTAAAAGCTCAATCCAACGAACGACGTCCTACGTTCACGTGCATCACGCGCAAGGCGCCAGGGCAATCCGCCTGCCTTGTAGTAGATCGCAGTCACGAGGTTCCAAGCGATGGTTGCCGCATCCTGCGTACGCCGTTGGCTACTTTCCTTGAGCTTTCTCGAGATGCGGTACGACGGATCGTACGTCGTAGGCCAGATCAGCTGTATCGGGATACGGAACTGCATCGCGGCCGCTTTCAGCATGCCGCGGAAGTCTAGGTCTCCTCCCGCTTCAGTCTCATCCTTGTCCTCGTCAAGGGTCTCCCTCGCGTTCACCGTTCTCTCGATGATATCTACCGGCAGCGCTATCAATATCACATCTGGCTTTACCGTCTGCTCGGCCAGAACGGAGATCTCCTCGACCATGGATTCCACCACAGCCCGGGTGACCTCTCTCTGCCCGGGGATCGCGGCCAACCTTCCGATTTCTTTTGAAGGAAGGCTTCGCTGGAGTTCACTCGATGTGAAGAAGTCGCAGTGAAAGGTTTCATCGTTTCGAAGACCGGGAAACGCTGGAAAGAGGTTGGGCTGTCTGCTCGGCTTGGCCTCGAAACCTTCAGAGCAGGACTGCACCCACTTCGCGGTTCCTTCCAACGTTTCGGCGCTTCCGATGATTCCCAGTTTGATGCGCTTGGGTGCATTCTGTGCATTCAAGTCGAACGGACCGTAGTCCATAACACCGAAGCGAATATCGGTGTGTCGTAGCCCGCCTCCGAATTCCAACTCTGGCTCTGCTAGGTGAGATAGTCTCATTCGACCCCTTCCTGCATTTTGTCGAAGTCGAAGAGCGGCGAGGCGGAATTGGGTTCTTGCGATGCCCACAACCTATCGGGCACTCCTACCTCCAGTTCCATCGGGGCGGTTTCACGGAAGCGAAGGAACGGATAGGCTTCTGTAAGCAGATCTCCGCCGGCCCTGTGGGTGGTCAGGAACGCGCGCCACATAACAAACTGTCCCATCACAGCCGCGTTGTTCTCAAGCTCCTTGATTTTTTTGAGGTGTTCTCCCGACAGCAGGTCAGGCTCAAACCCATCTCTGGTGAAGTGATATGTGGGAGTGACCTCTGCGAACCACTTTTTAGCGTAACAAACGAACTGCGCACGGAAACCTGAGTGACGGAAATATGCTGGTTTGGCTGGGTTCGACCGCTGCCGGCCGTATGGGCCGACGACGCGCCGAGTGGTGGTGTTTTGTAGGCTCCGATACGGGTAGTTCAGTTTCTCGCGGTTCTTGGGCTTCGTGAAGAAAAGGACATTTGAGTCTCGATCCCTGTACAAGTTTGGGCGAGTGAATTCTCCGAGTGTGCGGTTCAAGAGTGCGGTGAAATCCCGAACGCGATCGTCGTCATCACTATCCGACCACTCGGACGTGTCGAACTCCTCGAGCGCGGTGGTGTCGCACACCTTGTTCCAGGGCCACTTGTCTAAGTCATGGAAGGATAGGACCGCGTTTTCTCTCACAATCCACTCAGAGGGTGCTTTGGCATCGAGACTGCGCAGAGCCGCACCGAATGATTTGTCGGAGCCGTGGTCCGTCGGTGCCCAGTAGATCGTGTTGGCGAAGTCCACCTCCAGCAGATTCAGTAGCAAGGATTCCTGAAGGCGTACGCTAGGACCTGTTGAGCCTGGACGGACAGAGGCTGCTACTGAAACGAGCGCGTTCTTAGCATCGACGTTGAATGCATCTTGCTGTTTGTCAAAGACGACTTTCTTGGACGAGAGGTTCTCAGCATTGCCAAACCAATCCTTGATGGATTTCCAATACGCCTTTCCATCCTGCAATTTGACGACGATCAGCAGGACGGGTGCCGTTCCGTGCATCCAGTACTGAATATCAGAATCCGTAACGGGAAACTCAAAGGAAGAATCCGTTTCCGCCTGCAACCGGCTGCGCTCGGTCGCCTTGCCTTGAACCTGAAGACTCAGATTGCTGACCACCCCGGTAGTGTCGTCACGCAACTCCACGTAACCGTCAATTCCAGCCTCGACACCGCCGGTCTCGTAGAACATAAAACCCATGCTCAATACGATCTGGCGGATATGGGCGATGCCTTTCTCGCCGATAATATCCGCTCGCCCAATCTTCTTCGACATGAACTCCCCCAAGACTTCCTGAGCCGAGAGAATCAACAGGAGTCGTCTACAAGACGATACGACGACCTTGGAAGTTCATCAATTTCGCGGGCGAACGCTCCTGACGAGCGAATTATCGACGCTGTGAGCCCCGTCACTGGAGCCAAATATCTTTTGGAGACGAACCATCAGCGCGGGGCGAGCGCGATCTTGAACGCTTCGACATCACCGGACTCGCCAGGGTGCACGCTGGCGGTGTTCGTCTCGGACAAGCTGGCACTCCGAATGTATTGAGTCCTATCTTCGCGGGGGGACGAGTTTGCGCTAACGTGGTGCTTGGGGGTGCCAATTGTTACAACCTCGATTATTGTTAAAGGATCACCGCAAGCTGGTTTTTGAGCCTGGCGGTTCCCGCCGCACTTTGCCCAATCTCCGTGAATCCGACATCCTGTCTGGCGGCGATGAAGGGCACTTAAAAATGCCCGATCAAAGGGAAGAGCAAACCAATGATCCGGGTTATGACTTCGCTTACAATGACCCGGACGGACAGTTCGTGGCAGTGCAGGTCAAGCTGGGCAGCGCGACCAAGACCGGCAGCGGCCCGGGGAAAACCCTGGAGAAGTGGGCTCGCTTTCCGTCCGACCGGGGGTACCCGTTCGATCGAACGGAACTCTGGCTTTTGGACCGAGCCAGTCTCACGCTGCAAATCTGGTCAGCTGGCAGGAACGAGCCTGACGCTCAATTTGGCTTGGCCGACGTGGTCGAGACCGGAGTTAATCCGGACATTTCCAACCGGCGATCGTCGCAGAAGTTTGATAGCGCGAGGGTGGAGGAGCGCGTAGCCCGATGGGTCGAGCAGGTTGAAGCGCTCTTCACCCAGATCGAGGAGTGGGTGGAACCGCACGGTTACTCGGTCGACCGGACGCAGACTGTTTCGATGAACGAAGAGATGATGCAGCGCTTTGCAGTGGCCGCCGTGAAGCTTCCCATGTTGCGGATACGAAAGGGGACGCGTGTCGCTGCAACAATTTTTCCTGTTGGTCTGTGGGTTATTGGCGCGAACGGCAGAGTCGACGTGCTCACGCACAGCGGCGGGGCGACGATCATAAACGCCAGCGACACGCCAAATGACCCAATCTGGATGATTTACTCCTCACCAAGCTCGAAGGCGGTGAGGCTTGACCAACAGCAGCTTATCGCAGCCATCAAATGAGAGAGCTAATTCTCGCAAGTCAACTGCATGCGCAGCTTGATACAGACTATGCGAGCAAACTGTTCCGCTCGACGGCACGCAATCACCAGCACGCCATAGCGCGATACACCGAACTTCGCCGTATCAACGATGGCGCATACTTTCTCATCATCTTCGGGACATTTGAGCGATACATCACCGACCGCGCAGATACGGCCGTAAAAGCCAGAACCGGGAAGCCGCTCTTTCGCCATAGGCGAGCATGGGAGACGCTCTTAAACGGGACAAAGCTACAAACCTCATTTTTGAATAGAGTGCGCGTGCTGCTCGATATGCGATCGCAAAACTTCACCAAGATCGCCGACTACTATGCCGTTCGCAATGATCTGGCGCATGAGGGCATAACAGCAAAGGTGTTTAGCATCCCCACCGTGGTTGCGGACCTTCAAACGGCGATAAATTCGCTCCGATCGTAGCTACGTCGCCATCCAGCACCGCGCTGAGTGGCAGGCGTTTAGTTTCGTTGACAAATCCTGCCTGCAAGACGCGGGGCCGCGGAACACAGCAAATGTGGATCGATGCGCCAGGCAGTTGGCCTGGTCTCCTGGTCTGCGTAATCCTGAAGTGTAGGGTTAAGCCTCCGTCCAAGCCCCTCCGCGGAACGTCGGCTTTTAGGTCAAAGCAAGTTTGCGGAAACGACCACCATGAGGCGCATTCTAGACAGGCAGCAATGGGACCGTGACCCGACGGTCCGCTTTTTGGGGCGCCGTGGCGGATAGCCGCCTTTTCCGCATCAAACCCCCTTTCCGTCGCCAGCAGCAACGTGACGCCAATACAGCCCACCGATTGGGGTCAGGCATCTCTCACGATACCCTCAGCGTCTGTCGGCTAGGCTTTTGCGGAGTTCCTTCGATTCTTCGAGGCGGTTTGTGACGTCCGACAGCGCCGCCGCGCCTTAAGACCCTATTTCTTGCGGGTATACGCCGACCTAGTGACTTCAATGTCAACCGCTCGAATCGGTCGATTGCCTTTGCGCTTGGGTTCTTCGCTTGCCCCGTCGATTGGGAAAAGCATCTCTGTCTGACCTTCAATCCGCTTGCGACCGCGTTTCGCGGGTGATGGTGGTGGCGCTATTGCTTCAGGCGGGTCTAACATGCCTGGGAGATGGACAGGGGAGTACTGGAACAACTGCTCGACCGTGACTATCTGAATTTTCGAGACTCTCTTCGAGGACGGGCCCACCTCACCCTCTGACGCCGCCTCTCGAACCATAGGTGCAGTCGGCGAGTATAGGCAGACAAGGACGCCAACCTCGGCCCCTTCGCGCTGAACCACTGATTTTAGCTTGTGAATGGCATCCACGCCGACGTGAAGACCGCCCTTAACCGATACCACTGCCCTATTGGGCTGTTCGATGCCAACCCGGTGATAGCGCACAATGCCATCAATACCGCCGTCCGCGCCGGGGCGATCTTTGGGGAGTCCCCCAAGCGTGAAGACCGCCCACTTTTGAAATTCCAGCCAATCACGAGCCGCTAGCGCCCTAGCGTCAGCAGCGTCCTTTGGTCGACCGTATAGCTTGTAGGTTCCTTTAATCGATGGTCCGAACGACTTCAGCAATCGTCCCTCAATCACATGAATGGCAAGGTATGTGACATCGATTCCGATCCATTGGCGTTTCAGGTCTTGAGCAGCTTCGATAGCGGTACCGCAGCCGCAGAATGGGTCGAGAATAATATCTCCCGGATTAGACGAAGACTGAATTATTCGCTTCAATAAAGCCAGGGGCTTCTGCGTCGAGTAACCAAGGCGCTCCTGCGCCTGAGAGTTGATCGGACGAATATTGTCCCAGTCGTCGCTGATGGGAACGCCGGGCATTTCGTCGAGGTAGCGCTTGAATTGGGGCACGGTGCCGGGTTTTGTTTGAATGATACGGCCTTCGGCAATTAGCTGCGCCATCTTTTGTTTCGAATAGCGCCAATACCGTGTGACCCCCATGACTTCGTAGCGGGCATTGCCTTTCGCCGCTCCCCCGGGCCCCGTGAGATTGTCGAGCCGATAGAGGCGCCCTTCTTTGTCAAGGTGGCGATATTTGGAAGCTATGTATTCTTTGTCGTATTCCGCGAACTGCTGATTGAAGATCTGTCGCTGTTTCGGGTCTTTGGCGTATCTAAGAATTATATCGCGCACTCTTGGGAAGTGAGTTGCGCCCTGGACATAGTCGGCTTTCGCGGTGGTTCGCCGCCAACTGATCTCATTGATGTAACTGCTTGTCCCGAAAATCGTGTCGAGTAGAATTTTCAGGTAGTGGCTCGCGGTGGGGTCGCAGTGAAGATATAGCGAACCGGTGGATTTCAGCACACGGCGCATTTCTATCAGGCGCACTGACATCATGGACAAATACGCCATCATATCGCTGCCCGAGAAAACCTTGTAGAAGGCGTCCAACAAAGCGCCCGCCTCTAGGTGGCGGCTCGCCGTTTCGTCTAACGCACGTTGCGCGTCTCTACCCCACCTCCAAGTATCTTCGAATGTATGAGACTGAGCCTTTGACGCGCCCCCTCGCACGGTCCCGTAGAGCACATTGTAATTTGCATTCGAATTGAACGGTGGATCGAGATAGATCAAATCAACCGACTCTGCCGGCATAGCCCGCAGCACATCCAAATTGTCGCCGAAATGAAGTTCGTTCATAGCGAAGCTCCCCGCCAACAGAGTTGCAGGTTCTGGTTAAGTATTTGAGAATTAGCTATTTATTTACGAAATAAGCCGTGCCCCTGGACTCTATTTCGTAGCAGTTGCATTCTCTCGGCGGGGGAGAGAGGGGCGTGGGCAAAGTCCACAGTCATCAAGGAGCAAACCAAGCTGACCGTTGGCGAAAAGGCCTCCGGAAGCGGCTGTAGCCCATGGCGAGTGCTTATCTATCTGCTTCCGCTAGTCATAGTCCCTTTGGCCGTCGGCGTGACTTTGTTCCCGTCTTTCTTGGATAAGCTGGCCGTGACCCCTGCCGGTTTGATCGGCACAACCGGCGCGAGCTGCAACATCAAAGGCAACATTTCAATCAATACTGGTGAGCGGATTTATCACGTGCCGGGTCAAGAGCATTATTGGGAAACGAAGATCAGCCCGCAATATGGCGAGCGATGGTTTTGCAGCGAGGCGGAAGCCGTAGCGGCCGGTTGGCGTAAGGCTAAGCGATAGATCTCCATAGACGGCCAACACATCGTTGAATGAGATTTTGCTTCAGAATGACGGAATCTTTCACCGCAAGCGCTGGATGCCTGCGCTCGGCCGGTGTTTCAGGCGACCGGTCGGGTGCGTACCTGTCCTTCAGACAAACGGAGATGCCCTTCGGCCGTTTGAAGTTCAGGTCAGGAGCTTCTGTGACCGCCGAGCGAAGGGGCGAGCCTTCGAGGCAACCGACTGCATTGTGGACCTGGCCATTTTGACGTGATCGCGCGAAGACTTCCGGCTCTAGCAGTGTCACCATCGTGCTCATGGTCCACTCCGAATTCTGCGCGAGCTGGATATCCATTTGGGGGAAGGATATGTCCTGAGTGCTCGCTTATGCCCGCCGCGTAATATTCTTGTTGAACGAATACCGAGGCTATTGCGCCGAAAGCTTAAAATTCGCATCTCCCGAAGAAGTTACCATAGGGTGGATGGGGATGGGCGTATCTGACGAGTTCTACAATTTCCGAAATAATTACAATATCGGCACCGACCTGATCAGCTCGATCGGACAACGGTATCGGCGCATCACCACGCGCCTCAATACAGACTTCTGGAGCACGGATTCCAGCTCCGCCCACAGCCTTTACGTCGGCTCTTACGGTCGCGACACCGCCGCGCGCGGAATCAGCGACCTCGATATCGGCTTCCAGATCCCCTATGCGGAATACGTCAAATACAACGCATATCAGGGCAACGGTCAGTCCGCGCTTCTCCAGGCCGTGAAAAACTCCCTGCTCAAAAGCTACGGCTCCAGCAAAGTCGGTGGCGACGGTCAGGTTGTCGTCATCTCTTTCACGGATGGGATTACGTTCGAAATCCTCCCCTATTTCAACAACACGGACGGTTCCTGGACTTTTGCCGATTCCAACGGGGGAGGTACCTGGCGAGAGTGCAATCCCCGGGCAGAGATGAATGCCGTCCAGATACGCAATACGGCCGTCAACGGCAACCTAAAAGCCCTCTGCCGCATGATGCGGGTGTGGAAAGACCACAATAGCGTTCCGATGACCGGAGCCCTGATCGACGCGCTCGCCTACCAATTCATCGAAACGTGGGGGAATCGCGATAAATCCTACGGCTATCATGACTACATGGCGCGGGATTTCCTGAAGTATCTCTACGATCTGGACCGAGAGAAAACTTACTGGCGTATGCCGGGAAGCGGCTCGTACGTCTACAAGACGGGAGTGTTCTGGTTGAAGGCGCTCACGGATTACAATATCGCCGTCGAGGCCTGCAACATGCAGACCGACGACAAGGCCGCACAGCGCCGCGCGAAATGGAGGACCGTCTTTGGCACAACCTTCCCAATTTGATCCGCGGTTCCAACTCGAGAGCCAAGTGCGTGAATGTTACGGCCGTTGCGCCTACACCCACAAGATCCACGAGAAGATGGCCGAGCGGCTTGCCGACCATCAATGGTATGCGAAGTGGTTCAACATCATCCTGTCCGCTCTCATCGCTGGCGGCGCGGTGACGACCGTTTTCAGAGCGCAGACGGGGCTTCTCCAATATGCGGAATACGCGACCGTCGTGCTGTCCATTCTCAGCCTGATCTACAACGCCTACCAGAAGGACCTAGACCCCGGTGCGCTCGCACAGCGACATAGGGAAACCGCGTCCGACATCTGGAATGTCCGAGAATCTTACCTGAGCCTGATAACTGACGCGCTCAATTCGGGCGTGCCAATTGACGACCTTCGGGCGCAGCGGGATGGCCTGCAGACCGACCTCCACGAAATCTATCGGGCGGCACCCTTTACGGACGGAAAGGCTTACAAGAGGGCACAGGATTCCTTGAAGGACAACGAGGAGCTTATGTTCTCCGACAAGGAAATCGACGACATGCTTCCCACTACGTTAAGGCGGTCGGGCAGGGCCTAGTGAGGCGCGTTGCCGACCGGCTGCTTGTAGCGACAAGCTGCCGTTCTGCTGCCGACCCCTTTGCCGCCGTTCGTAGTGCTTGCACTGCCGCCGGAAACCTGACGCTAGTTTAGTTCTGCCAAACAGCAAAGTTGGCGTAGCAAACAGAACGATGGCGCTCGGGCTTCGTCACGTTGTAGCTGACTTAACATCATGGCCGCGGCCACCTTCGAGACGAATGGAGCCTATCTGGTTTCTCTTGCCCCAAATGCCCCGACGACGAACGCGCCCTTTACTATTTGGCGCTTTGGGCGATGGCGGTATTCACCGCGCTCACCAAGAAATCGGCAGCGCTCAAGACCTTTGTTGCCCCACGCAGATCACCATATGAGTTAAGGCCATGCATCTCGGCATGCCGATTTGGGTTACTCAAAGCCAGCGCATCCGCCTCGGTGAAACAACTCGCGAACAGGTCCTCTGATATCAGACTGAACGCGGCAACAGATTCGATGGGCGGATAGAAGCCTGCCGGTAGCGCAGAGATGTAATCCTGGATCGCGGCAACTGCTTGCTTCTGATTGCGTGGGCTGGAACCATCGGCCAACACAACCATGCGACCAAAGCGCTCGAATTCTGGCATTAGCGTCCGCACCACAGACAAATAGCTGCCAGAACGATATGAAAGAAGAGCTTCATGCAAGGCACGACGAGCGAGATCATCGAAGGAATATGTTTGCAGGCGACGCTCGTATTCATCAGCTATCGTTGCCTTCTTCTCCTCGATCCAGGCGGAGATAAGCGCGGGCACGTCCCCTCCCGCTCTCTCAGCGTCCATCACCCTATACAGGAAGGAGGACGGCATCACGTCGAGACCGATCCAACCGGCGTCGGTGAATTTAGAACTAGCTGAGAAGGCGAGCGCGACAGGATCGAACACTTGAGTCTGCGCCACACTTGGATCGCGTCGGCGACCTCGGAGGTTGGCGGGTAGAATGTTGAAGGGCCAAAGGCCCGTATGTCTTGTTTCGTCGACTTCCATTACACCCTCATAATCCACCGACCAAAATTGTTCCCATCTTACTCGGGCTAATCACCGCAGACCAAGGTCCGCTTCTGAGATGCCGATGCTTTGTCTAAAGGGCAGAAATAGGCGGCGCGTGGCAGCCGAAGCTCATTCACTAAGTGAAAGTCAGCTTTCGCAGCGTAATCGCCCAAAACCTGCCAGTCGGCTTCCCACCTAATGATCGTCAGGGTCAACGAGATTCATCATCCGTCGGAGCGGTCATCCAGTGCAACGCGGATGACCGCTCAACGTCAGATTTCGGTCCGCTCCGCTAAAAGCAGAGCGTCCTCGACAGTGTTCTCAATCTTGGAATGACCGAGCAGTATCTGGATGGCGCGAATGTTGCCCGTCGCCTTGTAGATCATCGACGCTTTTGTGCGCCGGAGTGAGTGAGTGCCATACTCTTCTGGACGCAGGCCGATCGCAGCCGCCCACTCACCGACTAGGCGGGCGTAGTGCCTTGTGCTCATATGGTTCGTGTGATCGATCCGGCTTGGAAAGACATAGTTCTCGACAGAGCCGCCGCGCAAGCCAACAGGCTCGCTCGAACGTCGCTAGTAATTTCGAACTGGACGGGCCTTCCTGTCTTTTGCTGGACGACGATGGCGCGAGTCCTGACCTCCGGACCTGCTACGACATCGCGGATTCTAATCTTGACTAGGTCGCAGCGTCGAAGCTTGCTGTCGATCGCGAGATCGAACAAGGCTCGGTCCCGGAAGCGTCTCTCGCGATCAAGGAAGAAGCGGATTGCCCAGATCTGCTTCTGCGTAAGCGGACGCTTCATTCCTACCTGTTTGCCTGCGTTCCAAGCTGCGCGCTGCCGGCCAGCGTCGTCGTATTCAGAGTGACCCATATGACTTCTCCTCGGCCTTGATTGGCCATAGGAGAAACGGAGCTGCCAGCATCTCGGCTTGGGGGCCGGTGGCAGAATTGCAGCTTTCGGACATTTGAGACGGGAAGCTGCCGTTCGTTCCTGTAGCCGGTCAACTTAGCTCGCCGGTGCGGTGTCGCATGGCGACCACCTGATGTCGCGAGCCCTGACTAAGCTTAGCGGGACATGTCATCCCAGCTGGCCGGCCGAACCAACGACGATTCGACAGTGATCTCGAGCATCCTCTTCCGCCCTCTCTCTCAAGGATCCCAATGAACCCCGGACAGCACACGGCCACCCTCCGGGAGGACCAGAAATGGCTCGGCGAGCGGCCGCTGGTTTGACCCGGTGATGCGCCGCCATTGCACGGTCTCGTCAAAGGCCCATGCCTCGTCGGGCGGGCTCTCGGGAACGAAATAGTGGCAGTAGACAAAGCGCAGCGGTTTTCCCTTTACGTCGAACCGACCTGTGCTCGCCAGGATCTTCTCGTAACGCGCCTTTTCCACCTCATCGCCTTCCACGGCCTCGAACCCGATATGGACGATCGATTCTCTGTCGGCAGGAAGCTGGTCATGCGCCTCCGCAAGCTTACGCATCACGTCGCGGGCTTTCGCCCGGATTGAGATTCTTGAGCTGTTCTGCCAGCGAAGAAGGATTGCAAGGTCGCATTCGCCGATGAACCGGGGTGAATTCCCGGGTTGGAATCGGATGACCTGATTATAATTGGCGTGCCGGATATAGCGTCCCGTCAGGAGCTCGTGCAGCCTCGTACCCGCTGACAGCACGTCATCTGTTTCCAACACGCCTTGCAATGGGCCGAGGTCCATCTCCCCGATTACACCCTCGGAGATATCATCTTTCCACAGCAGCGAGGGGCGCTTTGTCGACAGCCATTCAACGATCGTGCCTATGAAATGGTCGGCGGGGATCTCGCTCGTCGGGACCTTGAAATCGACGTTACAGAAGGTGCTGATCTCCTGCTCAGCCAACAGGTGAGCCGCCGGTCCCCAGAGCTCGCGCATTCGGGTTCGCTCTCGGTCCCCGTACTCGCTCGTCTCCATGCGTTTGCATTCGACCGCGTACTGTCGACCCCCGAGTTCAACATCGAGGTCCCAGGAGCGTGCAACACCACGCTTCTCAGGCCGGAAGGAGACTTTCGCGCCCTGCCGGCAGTACGCTGCGGCCGTGAGCAACTCGAACAGCGTCCCATTCGGCTGGCTGCGCTCGGAACCGACCAACCTCTCCAGCCGCTCATTCACGCCATCCAGCTTTTCGAGAAGGGCGCGATTCCGCCCGATCGCTGTCAGGACTGGAACGACCCGCGAGCCATACATCGGTTCGTAGTTCCACAGGTGGTCGAGGAAGGCCTCGGCCTGGAACAAATACCAGGCGAACATATCGCGAGCGTCGAAGAAACGTCCTTTTTCGTCGGGATCTCGCATCCCGTAGGCGCGTCGGTGGAGCAACACAAAGGCGGCGACGCGGCGGGCGTGCCAATCCTCCGGGGCCATGAACGACTTGAACCAGTCGACAGCCGCCCGAAGATCGGGGTTATCCGGCCAATCAGGTCCCCGTTCCGCCGGCGGCCCGAAGACGCCTTCGGGCATAGTCGGCGGATTGTCGGGAGTCGCGTTGAGAAAGTCTTTCCGGGAAAGAGCCATGATCCACCCCGTCGCCTCAAGAGCGGAGCTGGATACGCTGGCGTATCTGCTGGTAGATCTGGATCTCGGCCTCGTGCGCGACCTGCACGACCAGCGCAAACCGCTGGCGATCGAGCTCAGTCGCCCACCCGGCCTCGCATCGCACGACGATGTAATAGCGATCGCCATAGCTCGAGATGTCGGTCTTGAATGTCGCGACAGCCGACTGCAGCGTGCTTTTCTCCCGGAATTGCGGACCAGGCACCAGCTTGCACTGAAAGCGGTTCGCGATGTCAGGGTGTCAATGACCACGGAATCGGGACCCTGGTTTTTCACGCAAAAGGGGCTCTGACTCACATTTGATGATTTTCGCTGCTGGCGTTGTGCTGTTTTCTGAGGGGAATCAGCACCATGGTGAGAAATTTGCGTTTGTCGTCGTTGATCCCGGTGGGATTAGCCGTCGAGGCCATCGCCGAGATTGCCGTTACCGCCCGCTCAGGGGCGCCAGCGCGACCTTGCCCTCTTTGCCGCAGAGTGTCGCACCGGATCCATAGCCGCTAT
>NZ_JAMYPU010000036.1:0-43866 GCF_040320535.1 Mesorhizobium sp. M0676 | reverse complement strand
GCGGGGGGGTGTTTTCACGCTTTTGTCGTTATTTCTGTTTTAAGTTTTTTGACCTGGGCCCCTACCTTCCCCCCCCCTCGCGGGGTTTTTTTTGGGGCGCCAAGCCTGGGATACTCACATCGCCGTAAAACCATTATCGACAAACAGATGCGTGCCATTGACGAAGCTGGACTCATCGCTGGCGAGGTACAGCGCTGCCTTGGCCACTTCCTCCGGCTCACCGATGCGGCCCTGCTGTGCGGCCAATGCGGCGTCCGACACGTCGACGCCGAGCTTGCCGAGATCGGCGACCTCGCGCAGGCCGTGCGGCGTGCGGATGAAGCCGGGACAGACGGCGTTGCAGCGTATGTTGCGGTCGCGGAATTCGACTGCGATGGCGCGCGCGAACATGTGGCAGGCGCCCTTGGTGGTGTCGTAGAGCACCTCCATGGGTGTGGCCGCCACAGCCGAGATCGACGAGGTGCAGACGATCGAACCGCCACCGGCAGCGATCATGCCCGGCAACACGGCGCGCGTCATCAGGAACATCGAGCGGACATTGACCGCATGCAGCCAGTCCCATTCCTGCACCGTCGTCTCCAGGAACGGCTTTATCACGATGGTGCCAGCATGGTTGAACAACACCGTGGCCGGGCCGAGCCTGGCAGTCGCCGCCTTCACTGCGGCCTCGACCTGCGCCTCGTCCGAGACGTCGGCCACCCAGTGTTCGGCGATATGTCCCCGCGCGCGTATCGCCGCCGCAGTGGCTGCCGCCGCCTCGCCATTGCGGTCAATGATCGCCACCTTGGCGCCTTCGGCGGCGAACAATTCCGAGGCCGCTCCGCCCATTCCGGTCGCGCCGCCCGAGATGATTGCAATCTTGCCGGCTAGTCTTGTACCCATGTTCTGTTCCCCGTTCCCGATCGAAATAATCCGCATTTACGCCGGAATGGCGATGCTATCGCCTATGCAGACGTCGGCCAAGCTTGTCGCTCGCTTGTCTCCAACAGGGGGTCTCCCAGCAATGCCAAACCAAATAATAAGGAATACTGAGAAAATCATTCTACATATCTCCAAAAAATAGCACTCGACAAAGTCTACTGATTTTATAGATTAATCCGCAAGACGGAGGTCGATATGTCCTATATCCAGAACGCCGAGACGGACCGCACCAGCCAGAGGCTGGCCAATAGCCAGGCTTTCCGCCCGGCCTATGCCGGCGCTTTCGCCTATCTCGTCTTTGCCCTTGCGTTCGTGTTCACCGGGGCAGTCGTGCTCGGCTTGATTCCCTGACCGATCAGGCCGAAAGGGTGGCGACCTAGCGCTTTCAGTGAGTGACCGGAGTTGATGAACCGAACGCGGACGCGCTTTGGCGCTGATGCTTGTTTTTACGCATGTCGTCGCTCAAAACCGGGGGCGACATACATCCAACGTGATGGAGGAGATGGCAATGCCGATCGAGTTCACGCATGTTCCCGGTAAAACGCACGCCGCCGATGCCGGTTCGGCCGTACCGTTCTTCTATGATTTCGTCGAGACGGCGACCAAGCTGTCGCTGATCGAGGATTCCGGCTTCCAGAACATCGTCGTCGACGACCCGGCCGGGCTGTTGACCAATATGGACATCGCCGCCCAGGCGCTGGACCGCACCTCGTCGCTGGAAGTGGTGCTGACGCACTGGGCCGGCGTGATCGCGCCAGCCGTTGCGGCGCGGCAACTGGCGGCGCTCGACGCCAGGAGCGGCGGCCGGCTGGCGCTGAGAATGCTGAGCGAGCCGCTGGATGACGACGATGCCGAGACGCGTCCGGTCGGCCACACCGTGGTCTGGCAGCGCATCGACGAATATCTGGTGCTGCTGAAGCGGCTGTGGTCGAACGACCGGCCCTTCGACCATGAAGGTGCATTCTACAGCATCAAGGGTGGCTATGTGCCGCGCAAGGGGCCGCATGGCGTCGACGTGATCATCCGCATGGGTGGCCAGTCCGGCACCGCGCTCAAGGTCGCCGGCCGCCATGCCGACGTGTTTGAACTCACGGCTGGTTCGCTCGACGAGATCCGCCAGCTGATGGAACGGGCGCGCAGCGCCGCCGCCGAGCATGGCCGCGCCGGCAAGCTGCGTTTTGCGCTTCCGGTCCGGGTCCGCTCGGAGGGTGGCGCCTCTACCGTCGGCCACAAGGCGGTCGAACTTTCCGGACCACCGGCGCAGATCGCCCTGTCGCTGCTGCCCTATGCGGCGCTGGGCATCAGCGAGTTCATGATCGTCGGTGTCGACCGGCCGCGCGAGATCGCCAGCGTCGGCCGCGAGACGATCGCGCTCTTGCGCAACTCGCTGGCACGCCGGGAGGCGGAGGTGCCGCAGCCCGGCGCGTTTGCCTCGCGGGGGGGTCGGATATTCACGCAGGGTGAATTTGCGGGTGGAATGAAAGCTATTTCGTAGCGTTCCTTCACACCCCCCTCTGCCCTGCCGGGCATCTCCCCCGCAAGGGGGGAGATTGGCAGCTTCGAGGTATCGCTCAGCTCTTCGACGTTGGAGAGTGGCGAAAGCGGTTGAGCACTTGATCTCCCTCCTTGCGGGGGAGATGGCCGGCAGGCCAGAGGGGGGTGCTGCCCCTCCAGCGTCAAATGGTTCCCAACGCCTTCGCTTTGGTAATCTAACCAGCTTTCCCACTCGACCGCTCCAGCGCCTCCAGCACCGCGCCAGATTCCGTCAGCGCACCAAACACCCCGTCCTCCACCGTCACCATATGCAGCGCCGCGTCATGCGCGTATTGGTCGCCGCTGGCGCAGGCGTCGGCGATGGTCAGGCACTGGAAATTGCGGTCGCAGGCCTCGCGCAGCGTCGTGTGCACGCAGACATCGGTCGTGCAGCCGGAAAAGATCAGATGGGTGATGCCGCGTGCGCGCAGCACAAGCTCCAGATCCGTATAGGTGAAGGCGCTGTTGCAGGTCTTGTCGACGATGATGTCGTGCGGCGCGACGTCGATCTCGGCGACGATCTGAAAGCCGGGGCCGGAGCGCAGCAGCACGTCGGTGCCTTCGAGACCCGCCCGCTTGCGGCGCCATCTCTCGTACGGCGTCATGTCGGCCATGTCGCCGCGATATCCCTGCCTGGTGTGAATGATGGTGAGGCCGGCCGTGCGTGCCGCTGATATCAGTCGGTTGACCGTAGGCAGGATGGCGCGCAGCGGCGCGGGTCATAACCCTTCCTGGCGAAATAGCCGGTCGGCGAGAGGAAATCCTCCTGCAGGTCGATGACCAGCAGCGCGGTGTTTGCCGGCACCAGCCGGCCGTCATAGGGGAAATCGAACGGTATCGCCTTGATCATCGCAGCCTGCCTCAATTGCTGCTCGGCATCGTGGCCCAGCAACCCTGGGCCGTCCATCCCTCGGTGCGACGACACCAGGTAGACCGATGCCAGGACGATGTGCCGTTGAGACATCGCGCCCACAATCGTCGGCCAAAAAGCCATCTTGTTTGTTGACTACAAAGCTCATGTTTTATAGTCAAGCAGGGGCACTCGGCCGCCTGAATTGTTTTCCAGCGGCGGTGCCGCGTTTGAGAGAAGCCAGAATCCGTGGCTGGAGTTTTCGGGGTCGAGATGGGGGTGTTCCCGCATCCCGTCACCGGCCAGCCGATCGGTTACGTGCAATGACGAAGCGAGGACGAAGCGTGTCCAGAAATGGTTTGTTGGCGGCGCTGGCCGCGGTCATGCTGTCGGCCGGCAGCGCTGCTGCGCAAGAGCAGCCAAACACGCAGCCCAGGGTGACGACTGTGCCCGCTGCAGATCCCCAGTCGGCGCCAACCGTAGTCGAACAGCCCGCACCGGCTGCGCCTGTCCCGCCGGCTCCGCCAACTGCCGGGCAGGCGGCGCCGACCGCGCCACAGCCGGCAACCCAGCCCGGTGCATCCGCGCAGGCCGAGGCTTCGGCAATATCGCTGACGCTGCCGCACGATCTGTCGCCCTGGGGCATGTTCATGGCCGCCGACATCATCGTCAAGGCGGTGATGATCGGGTTGGCCTTCGCCTCGCTCGTCACCTGGACGGTGTGGCTGGCCAAATCGCTGGAGATTCTCTTCGGCAAGCTCAGCGCCCGTCGCGCTGCGCGCGCCATCGGCAATGCCGCCACGCTGCGCCAGGCCGGGCGCGCGCTTGGCAACAGTGGCGGCCCCGGTGCGCTTTTGGTGCGGGCGGCCGAGGAAGAGACTGCCCTTTCGGCCGGTGCGCTCGGCCATGTCACCGGCGACGGGCTGAAGGAACGCGTGACGTCGCGCCTGTCGCGCATCGAAGCGGCGGCGGCGCGGCGCATGTCGCGCGGCACCGGCGTGCTGGCGACGATCGGCTCGACGGCGCCCTTCGTGGGCTTGTTCGGCACCGTCTGGGGCATCATGAACGCCTTCATCGGCATCTCGCAGGCGCAGACCACCAACCTCGCGGTCGTCGCGCCCGGCATCGCCGAGGCGCTGCTCGCCACGGCGATGGGCCTGGTCGCGGCCATTCCCGCGGTGGTCATCTACAACGTCTTTGCGCGGTCGATAGCCGGCTACCGGCAGCTCCTTGCCGATGCCTCGACCGGGGTCGAACGGCTGGTCAGCCGCGATCTCGATTTCCGCACGGTGCCGCAGGCGCCCGCGCTGGCGGCGGAGTGATGGGCCATGGCGGCTAGAATTCGCGAGGCTATCGATGGCGATCTCGAAGAAAACCACGAGATCAATGTCACCCCGTTCATCGACGTCATCCTGGTGCTGCTGATCATCTTCATGGTCGCTGCCCCCTTGGCGACAGTCGACGTCAATGTCGATCTGCCGGGTTCGACGGCGACGCCAGCACCCCGGCCGGAAACGCCGCTGTTCCTGACGCTGAAGGACGATCTGACGCTCGCGATCGGCAATGACAGCGTGCCGCGCCAGGCTTTCGCCGCGGTGCTCGACGGCAGAACCAAGGGCGACAAGCAGACCCGCATCTTCCTGCGTGCCGACAAGGCGGTCGGTTATGGCGAGCTGATGGAGGTGATGAACCTGCTGCGCGGCGCCGGTTATCTGAAGATCGCGCTGGTGGGGCTGGAGACGGTGCCGGCGGACGCATCCGCGGCGCACCCGGGCGCCGCCCCGTGACGCAACTGGCCGCCGCCGCCCCCGCGGCCGACCCGCCGCGCGCCGGCGTGCGCGAAATTGGCTTGTGGGCGGCTGCGGCCATTGTCATTGTCGGCGCGCATGTCGCGATCGTCTATGCCGTCCAGAGCTTCAGCCTGGCCAACATGGCCGATGGCGGCCCGCCGCCGGCTGTGGCTATCGAGCTGTCGCCGATGATGGTGGCGCCGGCGGTGCGGGTGGACTCAGCGGCCGACGTGGTGACGCCCGAGCCGCCGAACCAGATTGAGGAGGCGGTTGCCGAACTGAAGCCCGTCGTAGAGCCCGAGCCCGGTAAGCCGGAGCCGGTCACCGAGAAGAGGGAAGCGGCTCAACTCGATAAGACCGCTCCGATCGAGACGGCAGCGGCCGAGCAGCCCGATCAATCGCCGCCGCTGGATGAGGTGGTGCCCGACATCGTCCCGACCATAGCGCCGGATGTGGTCATCCCGCTGCCCCAGACCAAGCCGGCGGAGACCAAGCCGGTGGAGGCCAAGCCGATCGAGAAGGCGAAGAAGGCTGCCGAAAAACCCAATCCGAAACCGAAAGAGAAGAAGGAAAAGGCCGCGCCGGCGAAAGCGGTCGTGACCGCCAGTGTCGATCAAAAGGCAGCGGCGAAGGCGTCGGCGCCGAAGGCTTCGCAATCGAGAGGATCATCAGTCAGTGCAAGCAAATGGAACTCCCAGCTGATCGGATGGATCAATCGGCACAAGCGCTACCCGAGCGCGGCAAGGTCGCGGCGCGCCGTGGGTACCGCAAATGTGACCTTCGTCGTCAGCGCTTCGGGCAAGGTGACCTCCGTCCGGCTGACACGATCTTCGGGGGACGCCGATCTCGATCGCGCCGCGCTCGGCATTCTGCAGGGTGCGACGGTGCCCGCGCCACCGCCTGAGAAGGCCGGGACGGCTGTCGTGGCGCCTTTGATGTTCACGCTGCGGAACTAGAATCAGTCGGACAAGGCCGATCCCATGACCACGTACTTTCCCGCTTGACTGACCCGCCGGACCGAATACGCTAGCGCAAAATACCGGCCTTGGTCGCCGGGCGGCAAATATGCCTCGCATGCCTCGCCCTCCGGCGCTGGCTGCGGGGCATTGTCATTTCTGAGGATCGGTTTGAAACGGCGTATCGAGATCGGCATCCTGTATTCCCGCTCGGGCAGCTACCAGCTGGTCTCCGATGCGTGCCGGATGGGCGCCATGCGCGCCATCGCCGACATCAATGCCGATCGGAGCTATGGCATCGAACTGGTTCCGGTCGAGCGCGATCCGCAAAGTAATGCCGATCGCTACGCGACTTTGTGCGAGGACATTTTCAGGACCAGCAGCGCGCGCCATGTCGTCGGTTGCGTCACCTCGTGGAGCCGCAAGGAAACCATCCCGGTGCTGGAGAAGGCCGGCGGCATGCTCTGGTATGCCTGCCCCTATGAAGGGTTCGAGGCCAACGAGCATGTCGTCTACATGCACGCCTGCCCCAACCAGCATCTGGTTCCGCTGATGGCGCATGTCGTGCCGCGTTTCGGCGCCAACGGCTTCCTGCTCGGCTCGAACTACATTTGGGGCTGGGAGATGAACCGCGTGGCGCGCGACCTGATCGCGGATGCCGGCGGCAAAGTGCTGGGCGAGCGCTATCTGCGCATCGGCGAGACCGACGTGTCGCGGCTGATCGCGGAAATCCGGGCGACGAGGCCGAGCTTCATCCTCAACAATCTGATCGGCACCTCGTCGTATGCCTTCCTGGCGGCTTACCGCGAGTTGGGCGATGAGGATGCGGCATTCAGGCCGGAAAACTGCCCCGTCATCTCCTGCAACCTCACCGAAGGCGAGTTGCCGGCGATCGGCGAGACAGGGAAAGGGCATCTGTCGGTCGGGCCCTATTTCGCGCCCCGGCCGGCTGCCTTCGCTTCGTCCTTCGAGGCCTCCGCCTATGCCTCGGTGCAGGTGATGGCCGACGTGCTGTCGCGCGATGCCGATGCCGGCCCGGCGGAATTTTCCAAAGCCTTCGCCGAACGGCGCTTCTCGACCCGGCTCGGGCCGATCGCCATCGACGCGCATTCCCAGCACGCGACGCTGCCGGTGATCATCGGCCGGATCGCCGATGGCTTCTTCGAGGTCGTCAGCCAGGAGGATGAGGTCGCGCCGGATCCATATCTGTCGCGCTACGATCCGGCAAAAACGTTCGGCCGTCCACGCCTGAGGGTGGTGTCGTGACCCGGACGCGCATCCCCAATCTCGGTGGCGCCAGAGCCTTTATCCTGCATCGCCCGCATCCGACAGTGCAGGCCATCACCAGGCAGTTGTCGGCCATCGGCCTGGCTACGATCGACTGCTGGCCGGAATTGCCGCCGGAAGCTCTCGCCGCCGATTTCGTCTTCTTCGATGCCGATCTCGGTTTCGACGAGCAATTCCCGTGGAAAGCCGGTGAAGCACCGATGCCGCTGGTGGCGCTGATCGGTTCCGAGGCGCCGGGGCGTATCGAATGGGCGCTGTCGCACAAGGCCGATGCGCAGCTGCTGAAGCCGGTCGGCAATGCCGGTGTGTACAGCGCATTGCTGATCGCAAGGCAGAGCTTCGAGGCACGCAAGCATTTAGCTGGCGAGATAGCGTCGCTGCGCCAGCGCGTCGCCGAGCGCCAGACCATTGTGCGCGCGGTGACGGCCTTGTCGAAAGGCAGCGATGACGAGCGCGCCTATGCGCAGCTGCGTTCGCTGGCGATGAGCTGGCAGATCAGCGTCGAGGATGCAGCGCGCAGGATCGTGGCAATGACGGATGAGGAAGGCGGCGATGACCAGTCCCATCGCGCCTGATCTCCCGGTACGCATGCCGGCAAAACCGCGCGCCGGCGTCTGGCGTCGGCTGGTCAAACGCCGCCTGGCGCTGCTCGGGCTGGTCATCGTCGCCATTGTTGTCGCCGGCGCTGTGCTGGCGCCCCGGCTGACCGGCTACGATCCCAACGAGCAGATGTTCGACGGCCTGACCATCGAGGGCTCGCCGCTGCCGCCCAGCGCACAGTATTGGCTCGGCACCGACCTGCTCGGACGTGACCTCTTGACCCGCATCCTCTACGGCGCCCGCACCTCGCTGATCATCGGCATCGTCGCCAATGGCGTGGCATTGCTGATCGGCACGCTGGTCGGCGTCACTGCCGGTTATTTCCGCGGCTGGATCGGCAGTGCGCTGATGCGCTTCACTGATCTGATGATGGCGTTCCCGGCGCTGCTGCTCGCCATCTGCCTGGCGGCAGTGTTTCAGCCGAGTCTGTGGATCGTCGCCATGGTCATCGCGCTGGTCAACTGGGTGCAGACGGCGCGTGTCATCTACACCGAGACCTCATCGCTGGCCGAGCGCGAGTTCATCGATGCCGAGCGCAGCATCGGGGCGAGTGCGCCGCGCATCCTATTTCGCCACATCCTGCCGCATCTCCTGCCGACCATCATCGTCTGGGGCACGCTCGGCATCTCGACTACCGTGCTGCTGGAGGCGACGCTTTCCTTCCTCGGCATCGGTGTGCAGCCGCCGACCGCGTCGTGGGGCAACATCATTTTCGAGAACCAGACCTATTTCCAGGCCGCGCCCTGGCTGGTGTTCTTCCCCGGCGCCGCAATCCTCGCGTTGGCGCTGGCCTTCAATCTGATCGGCGACGCGTTGCGCGACATCCTCGATCCGACGCAAAGGGGCCGGGAATAATGGGGGGCCGGTCATGATCGCCTATCTCGGCCGCCGGCTGATCCAGTCGCTGCTCATCCTGCTTGGCGTCTCGCTGATCACTTTTGCGCTGCTCTACCTCTTGCCGGCCGACCCGGTGCGGCAGATCGCCGGCCGCAGTGCCACGCCGCAGACGGTGGAAAACATCCGCCAGCAACTCGGCCTCGACCAGCCTTTCGTGGTCCAGTACTGGCACTATCTGACGAAGCTCGTCAGCGGCGATCTCGGCCGCTCCTACATACAGCGCTCCGAGGTCACCGAGCTCATCGTCTCGCGGCTGCCGGCCAGCCTGCTTTTGATGGTAGGCGCCATCCTGTGCGAACTGCTGATCGGGCTCTCCATGGGCCTGATCGCCGCCGTCAAGCGCGGCACCGCCACCGACCAGACCCTGATGGTCGCCTCCTTCGTCGGCGTCTCGGCGCCGCAATTCGTCGTCGGCTTGTTGCTGCTCTACGTCTTTGCCGTGCGGCTAAGCTGGTTCCCGATCGGCGGCTACGGCACATGGCGCCATCTGGTGCTGCCGTCGCTGACGATGGGCATACTCGGCGCCGGCTGGTACGCGCGCATGATGCGCTCGTCGATGATTGACGTCCTGCGCCAGGATTATGTCCGCACGGCGCGGGCCAAGGGCCTGGCGCGCAGCGCCATCATATTCCGCCATGCCTTGCCCAACGCCATCCTGCCGGTCATCGCCATGATCGGCATCGACATCGGCATCTTCATGGGCGGCATCGTCGTCGTCGAAAGCGTGTTCGGCTGGCCGGGTATCGGTCAGCTGGCGTGGCAGGCGATCCAGCGCGTCGACATTCCGATCATCATGGGCGTCACGCTGGTGTCGGCCTTCGCCATCGTGCTCGGCAATCTGCTCGCCGACATCATCGCGCCGTTCATCGATCCCCGCATCAAGCTCAGATGAAAATGAAACAGAGAAAGGGCACACAACAATGAAAAAGTTTCTCGCATCCACAGTCGCGGCATCCGCCTTGGCCCTCATGCTCGGCATGACAAGCGTCCGCGCCGAAGACACGGTCGATCCCAACGCCAAGCAAGGCGGCGCCATCACCATCACCTACAAGGACGATGTTGCGACCCTCGATCCGGCGATCGGCTATGACTGGCAGAACTGGTCGATGATCAAGAGCCTGTTCGATGGGCTGATGGATTACGAGCCGGGCACCACCAATTTGAAGCCCGACCTCGCCGAAAGCTACGAGATTTCGCCCGACGGCAAGACCTTTACCTTCAAGCTGCGCCATGGCGTGAAATTCCACAATGGCCGCGAGATGACGGCCGACGACGTGAAATATTCGCTCGACCGCGTCACCAATCCGAAGACGCAGAGCCCCGGCGCCGGCTTCTTCGGCTCGATCAAGGGCTATGACGATGTCGCCGCCGGCAAGGCCGAAGGCCTGTCCGGTGTCACCGTCATCGACCCCTACACGGTCAAGTTCGAACTGACCCGGCCCGACGCCACCTTCCTGCATGTCATGGCCATCAATTTCGCCCATGTCGTGCCGAAGGAAGAGGTCGAGAAATATGGCGCCGATTTCGGCAAGCATCCGGTCGGCACCGGCGCCTTCAAGCTCGCCGAGTGGACGCTGGGACAGCGCATCGTCTTCGAGCGCAATGCGGACTATTGGCACAAGGGCCTGCCGCATCTCGACAAGATCACCTTCGAGATCGGCCAGGAGCCGATCGTGGCGCTGCTGCGCTTGCAGAAGGGCGAGATCGATGTTCCCGGCGACGGCATTCCGCCGGCCAAGTTCCAGGAGGTGATGGCCGATCCCGAGCAGAAGGCGCGTGTCGTCGAAGGCGGTCAGCTGCACACCGGCTACGTCACCATGAACACCACCATGGCGCCGTTCGACAATGTTAAGGTGCGTCAGGCCGTCAACATGGCGCTCAACAAGGCGCGCATCATCCAGATCATCAACGGCCGCGCCGTGCCGGCCAACCAGCCGCTGCCGCCGTCGATGCCGGGCTACGACAAGGACTACAAGGGTTATCCCTATGACGTAGCCAAAGCCAAGGCGCTGCTGGCCGAGGCCGGTCATGCCGATGGTTTCGACACGCAGCTGTTCGCCATGAACACCGATCCCAACCCGCGCATTGCCCAAGCGATCCAGCAGGACCTGGCGGCGATCGGCATCAAGGCCAGCATCCAGTCGCTGGCGCAGGCCAATGTCATCGCCGCCGGCGGTGACAAGGCCGGCGCGCCGATGATCTGGTCGGGCGGCATGGCCTGGATCGCCGACTTCCCCGATCCGTCGAATTTCTACGGCCCGATCCTCGGCTGCGCCGGCGCGGTGCCGGGCGGCTGGAACTGGTCGTGGTACTGCAATAAGGACCTCGACGCCAAGGCGGCCGAGGCGGATTCTGTGGTCGACCCGGCAAAGGCCGGCGAACGCGACAAGATGTGGAGCGCCATCTACGACAAGGTGATGGAAGACGCGCCCTGGGCGCCGGTCTTCAACGAACAGCGCTTCACCATGAAATCCGCCCGAATGGGCGGCGCCGACAACCTCTATGTCGACCCGGTCCATATCCCGATCAACTATGACAATGTGTACGTAAAAGATGTGCAATAGCTGCGACTACACCATCCATGGGCGCCATCACCATTTCGGCTGGGACAATTCCTTTGTCCCGGCCGAGCGGGTGGCGCCCGGCGCGACCATCGAGTTCCAGTGCCTCGATGCCGCCGGCGGCCAGCTGAACGCCGACAGCACGGTCGCCGAAATCGTCAAGCTCGACTTCGCCGGGGTCAACCCGGTGACCGGGCCGATCTTCGTCGAGGGCGCCGAGCCGGGTGACGCGCTCAAGGTGACGATCGAGATGTTCAAACCGTCCGGCTTCGGTTGGACGGCGAACATTCCCGGTTTCGGCCTGCTCGCCGATGACTTCACGGAACCGGCGCTGAACATCTGGAAATACGATGCAGCCGCGCTCGAACCGGCGCTGTTCGGGAAAAACGCGCGCGTGCCACTGAAGCCGTTCGCCGGCACCATCGGCAATGCGCCGGCTGAGATGGGGCTTCACTCGGTGGTGCCGCCACGGCGGGTCGGCGGCAATCTCGACATCCGCGATCTCGCTGCCGGCACGACGCTCTATCTGCCGGTTGAGGTGGCCGGCGCGCTGTTTTCGGTCGGCGATACGCACGCCGCACAAGGCGACGGCGAGGTCTGCGGCACGGCGATCGAAAGCCCGATGGACGTCGTGCTCAAGCTGGACCTGGTCAAGGACGCCAGGCTGAAGACGCCGCGCTTCACCACCGCCGGTCCGGTGACGCGCCATCTCGACGCCAAGGGTTACGAGGTGACGACGGGGATTGGGCCGGATCTGATAGCGGGCGCGAAGGAGGCGGTGGCGCAGATGGTCGATCTGCTCGCCGGCCGCTACAAGATCGACCCGGTCGAGGCCTACATGCTGGTTTCGGTGTGCGGCGACCTGCGTATCAGCGAGATCGTCGACATGCCGAACTGGGTGGTGTCGTTCTATTTTCCGCGTTGCGTGTTTGAATGACGGTACGTCGGCGCCGCACCCCCACCCCGCTGCTTCGCAGCGACCCTCCCCACAAGGGGGAGGGTAAAGCGCTGCCACCCTACCCCCCCCTTGTGGGGAGGTCGGACCGGAGGTCCGGGTGGGGGGCAGCGCCAAGGTTTGTGCGAATGGTGCGACGGAACCAATCCGTCGCAGGGCTCCACCCACAATGACCCTCGCCGACACCCCCGTCCTCTCCATCGCCAACCTCTCCGTCAGCGTGCGCGGCGAGGACGGCGAGCGCAATGTAGTCTCCAACCTGTCGCTGACGCTGGCGCGCGGTGAGACGCTTTGCATTGCTGGCGAATCCGGCTCCGGCAAGTCGATGACCGCGCTGGCGATCATGCAGCTTTTGCCGCAGCCGGCGGCGCGCATATCGTCAGGCATGATCCGTCTTCGGGATGGGAATCGGGGCGACACCGACCTAGCAACCCTCGACGAACGCCAGATGCGGCGCATTCGCGGCGACCGCATCGCCATGATCTTCCAGGAGCCGATGACCTCGCTCAATCCGGTGCTGTCGATCGGCCGGCAACTGACCGAATCCATCGAAGCGCATACCAGCCTGTCGTCGGCGCAAGCCCGCCAGCGCGCGATCGAGGCGTTGAAGGCGGTGCGCATTTCGGAGGCGGAAAGCCGGCTAAAGCAGTTTCCGCACGAACTCTCCGGCGGCATGCGCCAGCGGGTGATGATCGCCATGGCGCTGGCGCTCGAGCCCGACGTGCTGATCGCCGATGAGCCGACGACGGCGCTCGACGTCACCGTGCAAGGCGAAGTGCTGGAGCTGTTGCGCGACCTGCAGCGCCAGCATGGCACCAGCGTCATCCTGATCACCCACGATATGGGCGTGGTTGCCGAAATGGCCGACCGGGTCATCGTCATGCGCGACGGCCGCATGGTCGAAGAAGGCACGACATCGGATATTTTTGCCCGCCCGCAGGCCGACTATACGCGCGAACTGCTGGCTGCCGTGCCGCGCATCGGCAGTGGTGTCGGTCGACAGAAATCCAGGGATGCGATTGACGTCTTGAAACCGGCCAATGTCGCCGAGGTCAACGACCTGCATGTCCGCTTCGATCTGCGTGGCGGCATCTTTGGCCGGGTCACCCGCCGCGTCCACGCCGTCGAGGGCGTCAGCTTCTCGATCGCGCCCAACGAAACGCTTGCTCTGGTCGGCGAATCCGGCTGCGGCAAGTCGACGACCGCCAAGGCGCTGGCCGGACTGGCGCCGTATAGCGGCGACATCGTCATTGGCGGGCGCAATCTCTCCGGTCTTGGCCGCGACGAGCGCAAGGCGGTGCGCCGTGACGTCCAGATGATTTTCCAGGATCCCTTCGCTTCGCTCGATCCGCGCATGCGCGTCGGCGAGCTCGTCGCCGAGCCGCTGGTGATCCATGGCATCGCCTCCAAGGACGAGCGCCGCGAACGGGTGGGGGCGCTGTTCGAGCGCGTCGGCCTGTCGGCCGACCAGATGGAGCTTTACCCGCACGAATTCTCCGGTGGCCAGCGCCAGCGCGTCTGCATCGCCCGAGCGCTGGCGCTACGACCAAAACTGATCATCGCTGACGAAAGCGTCTCCGCGCTCGACGTCTCGGTGCAGGCGCGTGTGCTCGATTTGCTGAAGGAATTGCAGCGCGAATTCGGCGTCGCCTATCTCTTCATCTCGCACGACATGGCGGTGGTCGAGAACATTTCCGACCGCGTTGCCGTCATGTATCTCGGCCAGATCGTCGAGATGGGCACGCGCGACCAGGTGTTTTCCAACCCGCGCCATCCCTACACCAGGCGGCTGATCGACGCCGTGCCGGTGCCCGATCCGGCGCAGCGCAGAACGCGCTTCGCGCGCCTCGACCAGGAAATCCCGAGCGCCACCCGCAGGATCGGGGAGGCGCCGCTGAAGCTGGCGCTGAACGATGTCGGCGGCGGCCATCTGGTTGCTGCGGAAAGCTGAGCCCGCACTGGCTGGCAGCTGTTCTTTTACTTTGTTGAGTACAACCAAGAACTGCCGTCTCGGGTTTACCGCGTCTTAGGTGGACGGCGGCCACTATACGGTCGGAGTTCTTGCAAAGGGGAAAAATAGTGCTCAAGGCGGTTCTGCAGCTGCTGCCGGGTCGGTTCATGGATGTGCGCATGCGCGTATCCGCCGACTACGAGACGCGCGTCGTGGAGCGGCCCGGGCGCTGGATGAAGGCTGCCGAACTGGAGCAGCTGAGCAGCGATCTGCGGCTGGTAGCGTCCAAGACACTGAAGTTCGGCAGCCTGACCTATGGCGTGTTTTCCGGCGACCGCAGCCGGCTGGAACATTCCATCATCACCATTGTCTACCGGCGCAGCGACCGGCAGCCGATCGCCTTCAACGCGCTGGCGCTGATGGAGATATCGCTCGCCGGCAAGCCCTATGAAGTCTTGCACCTCGGTCTGGTCATGATCGATCCCGACGAGCGCAGCCGCGGGCTGAGCTGGATCCTTTACGGCCTGACCTGCTTCCTGATGTTTTTGCGCAATCAACTGCGGCCGATCTGGATTTCCAATGTCACCCAGGTACCCGCTGTCGTCGGCATGGTCGCGGAGGCGTTCAGCAATGTGTTCCCAGGACCGCATGCCGGCGCGCGCCGCTCGCTTACCCATGTGCTTCTGGCGCGGCAGATCATGGCGCGCCATCGCCATGTCTTCGGTGTCGGCCCCGAAGCTGGTTTCGACGAAGAGCGCTTCGTCATCACCAACGCCTATACGGGCGGCTCGGACGATCTGAAGAAGACCTTCGACGAGGCGGCCAAGCACCGCGTCGAGACCTTTAACGAGTTCTGCCGCAAGGAACTCGACTACACGCGCGGCGATGATGTGCTGCAGATCGGCCAGATGAGCTTTCAGTCGGCGCGCACCTATCTCGCCGACGCGGTTCCGCGCGGCTCGCTTGCCGCCCTTGCGGTAGCAGGTGCGGCGGCCACGCTGCAGCGGCTGGTTTTGCCGGTGGTACACTGGGCGGATAGCAGCCGCCAATGGAATGTGCTGAGACCATGGACACGCTGATGGCTTCATCCGTGATGATGCCTGGGTGTGAGCTGATGGGCGCTGACCGATGAACCTCGACGACACGCTCGTGGCCGACACCATCACCTCGCTGGCGGCGCTGTTCGGGCTGCTGATCGTGATATCGGTCGTCGGCGGGCGCGACACCGGCGATCCGCTGTCGCGGCGTTTTCTGTTCGGTTTGCGGGTGCTGACGGTTCTGCTCGCCTGCCGCATCCTCGACTGGACTACCGGCCTCGCACTCTTCCGCTTCGTCACCATCGCGGCGGCGGGCCTGCTGCCGCTGGCCGCACTGCTGCTGACCGAAGGCCTGCTACGCCGGCACGCGCCGTTTGCGCTAAAGTTCTTTGCCGCCGGCGGCGCCCTGCTGTTTCTACTGCTGGCGCCGATCCCGGAACGCTTTGCCGAGCCATGGCGGATGGCGGTACTACTTGCCTTCCAGTTCGGAGGTTTTCTCGCCATCGGCTGGCTGGTGATGACGCGCGATCGCGACAGCCTGTCGGCGGCCGAAAACCGCACGGTCGAGCGCATGGCGCTGTCGCTGCTGTTGATCATTCCGTTCATGGTCACCGACTACCGGCCCGGCCTGTTCGAAGTGCCGGTTCGGCTTGGCGGCATCGCCATCCTGTTCCTGTGCTGGCTGACGATCGGCCTTGGACGCGCCAGCCTCGGCCATCGCGACACGATCGGCGCCTTTACCGTGATTACGCTGAGCTCGGTTTTCGCCGGGCTGGCGCTGGGCGGCATCGACGATCTCGGCTGGCGCGGCAGTGTGCAGGGCGTGGTGATCGTGCTGTCGGCGACGCTGCTGGCAGTCATCTACAATGACAGCGTCAGCCTCACCGCGGAGAAGCGCCGCGACTCGTTGCTGAAGCATATGGCCGAGGGCGACCTCACCGATTCGGCGCGCTTCCTGCGCGGCCTGCAGAGCCATATTCTTGTCGACGGTGCGCTGATCCTGCCGGCAGCCGACCTCGGTGATTTCGACCTGAAGGTGCTGGCCCGTGCACTGGAGCAGGAGCCCGTGCGCTCGCTCGCCGATACGCAGCCGGGGGCGCCAGTCGACCAGGATATACGCGAGCAGCTGGCATGGCTGTTCGAGAAATTTGAGGCGACCCATGTGCTGCTGGCGACGCTCGAGCCGTTGACCGTGGTGGCGCTCAACATGCCGGCGCTGGCATCGTCGCCGGGCGTGGAAATGGAGCTGCGGGCAGTCCAGCGCATGGCGATGCTGATCTCGCAGCGGCATGCGAAGGGTTGATCATACTGAACGGGCCGGCTCTTGCGTCGGCCCGTTGCCGTAGCCGGGTCAGGCGGCCTTGGTCTTCAAGGCCTCTTCGTCGCGCACCATTTTTGTCACGGCGGCGAAGTCGAGCTTGCCGGAGCCAAGGACCGGTACCTTTGAGACCACCCGCACTTCGGCCGGGACCATCAGGTCCATGGCGCCGTTGGCCTTGGCGTTGGCGAGGAATTCCGCTCGTGTGGCGCCAGATGCCTCGGTGATGAGGATCAGCTTTTCGCCCTTGCGCGCGTCGGGCACCGTGGCGACCGCCGACAGCGAGCCCTTCCACAATTCGCCGGCCAGCGCTTCGACAGCGGCGAGCGAGATCATCTCGCCGCCGATCTTGGCGAAGCGCTTGGCGCGGCCGCGAATGGTGATGAAGCCGCCTTCGTCGATAGCGACGACGTCGCCCGTATCATGCCAGCCGTCCTCGAGCGGTTCGAGCACGCCGGGCTTCTCGGCCCGGAGATAACCGGCCATGACATTGGGGCCGCGCACGAACAGCCGGCCGCCTTCGTCGACGCCGGGGACCGGATCGAGGCGGTATTCCATGCCGGGCATGATCTTGCCGACGGTTCCAGAGCGATTGTACATCGGCGTGTTGATGGAGATCACCGGCGCCGTCTCGGTGACGCCGTAGCCCTCGAGGATGCGTAGGCCGAACTTCTCCATATACGTCATGCGCGTCGCTGTCTTGACCGGTTCCGCGCCGGCAAAACAGTAGCGTATCGAGCGGAAGTCGTAGGGGTGCGCGGTGCGCGCGTAGCCGGAGAGGAAGGTGTCGGTGCCGAAGATGATCGTCGCGTTCGAGCCGTAGATCAGTTCCGGCACGAGGCGGTAGTGCAGCGGCGAGGGGTAGAAATAGACCGGCACGCCGGAGATCAACGGCAGCACCGTGCCCGCGGTCATGCCGAAGGAGTGGAAGATCGGCAGCACGTTGAACACCTTGTCGCCCGAATGGAAGTCGATACGCGACGCCGCCTGGGCGGCGTTGGCCAGGATGTTGCGGTGCGTCAGAACGACGCCCTTCGGCGTACCTTCCGAACCCGAGGTGAACAGGATCACCGCCGCATCGCCGGGCTTGCGTTTCGCGCGCGGCGTCGACTTGCGCAGCAAGCCGAGCAGCTTATCCTTGAGACTGATGGTCTTTCTGAGATCGTCGAGCCACACGATGTGGACCGAGCGACCGAGTTCCTCGACTACAGCGCCGAGCTTTGCCTGTTCGACGAACGCGCGGGACGTCAGCACGGTGCGGACTTCGGCGGCCTTGCAAGCGGACAGAATATTGGCAGCACCTGCGGTGAAGTTCATCATCGCCGGAACCTTGCCGGCGGACATGACGCCGAGCAGCGTCGCGCAAGAGCCGTTGGCGTTGGGCAGCATGATGCCCAGCGTCTGCTGGTCGGCATAAAGGTTCTGGAACTTCTCACCAAGCACGGCGGCAGCCGTGAGCAGCTTGCTGTAGCTGAGAGAACCGGTGACCGGATCCTGAACTGCGAGCTGTTTCATGCCGCGTTCGTTCGCAGTCTCGATGATCTTTTCCAGTACGGTCTTGTCGATGTCCTGGGTGCGGAAAACGAGATCCGACATCACCTGGTAGAGCGCGGAACCCGCCGCGGCGCGGCGCTTGCGGCCCTTCAGCTCCTGCGGCACCTCGAGCTTGACCGGTTCCAGAATGGTCACCCTGACCTTCGGGAACAGGCGGCGGCGCACATGCTGCGAGCTCAGCCGCGAGAAGTAGGTCTTCTCCAGCCCGTCGATGCGCACCGGCACAACCATCGAGCCGGTCTTGTCGGCAACCATGGCGGCGCCGTCATAGACCTTCATCAGGCCGCCGGTCACGGTGATGCGTCCCTCCGGGAAGATCACCAGCGGGTCGCCGCCCTGCACGATCTTGATCAGCGTGCGGGTCGACATCGGCTTGGCCGGGTTGAGCGGCAAAGCGCGGGCAAGTTTCATGAACGGCTTCATCCACCAAGCCTGGGCAATGGTGTAGTCGATGGCGAAGACCGGTTCCTCATCGGTCAGCGTCAAGGCGAGCGGACCGTCGAGGAAGCTGACATGGTTGAGCGCCAGGATCGGCGCCTTGCCGGCCGCCTTGAGGTTTTCCATGCCCTCGACTTCGAGGCGCAGGAAAGCGCGGAACAGGATGGAGACGAAGTCACGGAAGGGGTTCGTCGGCAAATATTTCAGCATCAGCCAGGCGGCAATCGCATTGGCCGCGACGAGGCCGAACAGGATGCCGCCGGTCGAGACCTTCGTCTGGATCAGGGCCATGATGATGCCGCCGCCAGTCATGAAGCCGGCATTGACGATACTGACGGCGGCGACGACCCGGGCGCGCCGCGCTTCGGGCGACCAGGCCTGCACGGCGGCGAAGGTCGGCACCACCAGGAAAGCGGCTGCAATGGCCATGCCGGCGAGGTCGATGGCGACGCGGATCGTGTTTGGGCCGGCGAAGAATGCGCCAAGGGTTTCCGCCTGGGGCGACGGCGTCATACTGGAGATGGTCCAGGCGAGATGCAGGCCGAACAGGGCGAGCAGCGCCGTGCCGACCGGTGCCGGCAACAGCACGATGCGGCCCTGCGACATCCAGGCGGCGATGGCCGAACCGATGGCGATCGAGACGGCGAACACGGCGAGGTAGACGGTGACGGCCATTTCGTTGCCGCCGAGCGAATCCTTGATCAGGACCGGCAGGAGCGAGAGCACGATGGCGCCGATCAGCCAGAACCACGACGTCATCAGGCCGGCGCGCCAGATGCGCGTGTCGGTGCGCAATTCGGCGACCTGGCGCCAGGTCGAGCGGAAGATGTTCTTGTCGATGACAAGGTCGGGCGCCGCCGAACCGGTGGACGGGATATAGCGGCTGACGAGCCAGCAACCGACGGCGAGCGCCATCATGATCGGTCCGAACACCGCGACGCCGATGCCATCGGCGGAAACGACGCCGCCGGCTATGGTGCCGCCGAGAATCGCGGCAAACGTGGCTGACTCGATCCAGGCGTTGGCCTTGGGCAGTTCCTTGCGTTCGAGGTGATCGGGCAGGATTCCGTATTTGATCGGTCCGAACAGCGCCGAGATAATGCCGAACATCAACAGCGCCGTCATCAGCACGGGAATGGACGACAGGGCGATGCCGACGACGGAGACACCCGCCGCGGCGATCTCGGCGAATTTCAGACGCTTGGCTATGAGCGCCTTGTCGAAGCGGTCGGCGAGCTCGCCGCCGAGCGCCGACAGGAGCAGGAAGGGGGCCATGAAGACGGCGCCCGCCAAGGTGACCAGTGATGCCGCCTGGTCCGCCGCCAGCGTGAACAGAATAAGGAACACCAGCGTGTTCTTGAGGAAATTGTCGTTGAAGGCGGACAGGAACTGCGTCCAGAACAAGGGCGCAAAGCGCCTGGATGTCATCAGATGAGCTGTCGGACGATTGATCGGGGCGATTTCCATAGCGGCGACTTCCATTGGGCAAGACCGATTAAAAATCCTGGCTGGATTGATCAGCGGTCTTGCGCGTTGAGCCTTGTTTAGCGGGAACCCGGTTACACTTCGTTACTGCGGCTGACTTCCATCAGCAACTTCTCGGTCTTGGCGTCTTCCAGCCGGTTGATGAAGCGGCTTGCCTCTTCCGAGTCGCGCAGCGTCTTGGTGATGGTGATCGAGGTGTGCACGAGCATGATGGCGGCCATCGCATAAAACCCCTTGGCGGCGAAGCTCGCCTCCATGAAGTAGATGCCGCCGGCCATCATCGTGGCGGCAACGGCGAAACTGGCCATGGTGAAGGTCTTCCAGGCGCTTGAGTCCTTGGGGGAATAGGTGTTCGGGGTCATCGATATGGTCCTTTCGTTTCAAGGTTAGGTTGGTTGGGCGTGGGTCTGTTTCAGGCTGGATACAATCAGGCCGGATACAATCAGACTGGATAACAATCAGGCCGGGTACGATCAGGCCGGCTTGGTCATGGTCTTCGTGAGCCGTTCGAGCACGGCGTCGGCGCTGCTTCTCAGCGGCGCGCCGCAGCCGGCGGCCGCAAGCTTCTCTGAGACCGCGGCAGGATCGCCCGACTGTTCCATCTCGGCCATGGCGGCCGCGGTGGCGTCGATCTGCTTTTGCCTGGTGCGCAGGCGCAGCAGCGTCTCCTCGGCGTCCCTGAGCGCCGACAGGCTGGAGCCGGGCGCGCTTTCTCGCAGGCGCTGGGTCGAGTCGACCGCGGCAACGATGCGCTGGCCGCGCTGCAATTCGCGCAGGCGCATTTCGGAGACGCGGATAATCCGCTTGAGACGCTCGATCTCGGCGCCGAAGCTTTTCTGCGCCTCGGCGGAGGCGTCGCGTTCGGCTTCCAGCATGGCGATGGTTTCGGCGGCTTCGCGGGCCAGTTCATTCTGTCCCTGCTCGATCGCGGCGATCGTGCGCTTCTCCAAATCGTCGATGCGGAGGACAAGCTTCTTGTACTGCGCGACTTCCTGTTCATTCTGGGCGATGGCAATTGCAACCGCCCGGCGGGCGGCCGCGATAGCGTCGGCGCAATCGCGGATCTGCTGGCGCAGGATTATCAGCGCGTTGCGGTCGACGACCGCCTCGGCGGCTTCGTAGCTTCGGCCGCGAACGAGAGCAAAAAACTGTTTCAACATTTCCGTTTCTCCTCTATGAACGTTGTTCATGAGGCAAAGTAGCACATTGTGAACGGCGTTCAAGGAGAAAATGAACGGTGTTCATGATTGCGCATAAGAGAAGGTTAATGACCGCAAAACGGGACGCCAAACGCGAGGACCTCAAAGGCAGGCTGATCGAGGCCGCGCAAGCGCGCATCCAGTCCTCGGGGCTCGCCGGTCTGCGTGCGCGCGACATCACGGCCGATGCCGGCTGCGCGCTGGGCGCGCTCTACACCGCCTTCGCCGACCTGGACGAGCTCATCCTGCATGTCAATTCGATCACGCTGGCAAGACTTGGGGCGGCGTTGGAACAAGAGGCGACCGCCGCCGCCGAGCCAAGGGCCAAGCTGAAGGCACTGGCCAAGGCCTATCTCGGCTTCGCCCGCGGCAATCGCATGGCGTGGAAGGCGCTGTTCGAGCATCGCATGGCGCCAGGCGTGGCGGTGCCCGGATGGCATCTGGCCGAACATGCCGTGCTGATCCAGCATCTGGTCGAGCCGCTGGCCCAGCTGCTCCCGGCGGCGGCAACGCCGGAGCTTTTGGCCCGCGCGCGCACGCTGTTCTCCGCCGTGCATGGGATCGTCACCATCTCGCTCGAAGACCGTTTCATTGGCCTGGCGTCCACCGATCTCGAAAGTGAGCTGCTGGGTTTCGTCGACACGCTGGTAAGCGGGCTGAAGGCGGAGAGAGAATGAGCTGCTGCGATCGGCTCTTGCTTCACGGCACTCTGCCCTTATGAAGATCGTGGCGGGGACTGGCCGGTTGATCCAGGCCGGCTGAGACTGTTGGGGATGTCCGGTGACAATCGATCAGAACCGTCGGTTTCGACCCGAAATACAGGGGCTGCGCGGCTTGGCGGTCGCGCTTGTCGTGGTCTATCACATATGGCCGGATGTGCTGCCTGGCGGATATGTCGGCGTCGACGTCTTTTTCGTCATCTCGGGCTATCTGATCACGGGCCTGCTGGCGCAGATGGCGCTGCGCGGCGGCCGGATTTCACTGATCGAATTCTACTCGCGACGGGTGCGACGGTTGTTGCCGGCAGCAACCCTGGTGCTGCTGGTGGCATTGCTGGGCACGCTGCTTTTCATCTCAAAGGCGCGCTGGGAGGAAATAGGCAACCAGATCGTGGCGAGCGCTCTTTATGTCGAGAACTGGCGGCTGGCCTCGATTGCGGTCAGCTATCTCGAGGCCGACACCTTGCCGAGCCCGGTGCAACACTACTGGTCGCTTTCCATCGAAGAGCAGTTCTACATCGCCTGGCCGTTGGTGATGATCGGCGTGATCTGGCTGGCGCGCCGCCGTGACCTTCCGCTGAGGGCCTGCTTGATCGGGGCGTTGTCGCTCATTTTCGCGGCATCACTTGTTGCCTCTGTCGTTTTGACGGCGACGGATCCGGCCCAGGCCTATTTCGTCAGCCATACCCGCCTGTGGGAATTGGCGCTGGGTGGTCTGCTGGTGCTGACCGAACACCAGTTTCGACTGGCGGCACTCACTAGACAGTGGCTGGCGATCGCCGGCATCCTGGGCATCGTTGCGTCCGCCTTGCTGTTTTCCGCTGCAACTCCATTTCCCGGCGTCAGTGCGTTGTTGCCGACCTTGGCCACAGTGCTGGTCATCCTGGCTGGCGAGGTTGAAGTCGGCCGGTTTCGTGGGCTCGATTCGTTGCCACTTCGTTTCATCGGCGATCGCTCCTACTCGGTCTATCTATGGCATTGGCCGCTGATCACCATCTCCCAGGCGCAGGGTCATTCGCTGACCCTTGCCGGCGGTTTCGGCCTGATTGCGGCGACCCTGCTTCTATCGGATCTGTCCTATCGATATGTTGAGCAGCGCTACCGGCAAGCTCGGGGCGGCGCCTGGTGGAAGCCGCTGGGATACGGCACCGCGGCGGTTCTCACATGCGTGGCCGCATCCGGCAGCCTGCTGCTCTTTCTGAAGACCGAACGCATCGACACCGCGCTGATCGGCACGCCTTCCTACCCTGGGCCCGCCGCTCTCGTATCCGGCGCCGTGGTCCCGGACGGTGTGAACCTTCTGCCGCCGCTGGCCCGGCTGAGGCGGGACGTGCCGGTCGTGTATGCAAGGAAGTGCCACCAGGAGGAAAGCTCGGAGCCCAAACGATGCTCTCTAGGCGATCCCACGGGTGCGAAAACAATGGTTCTGGTGGGAGATTCTCATGCAGCCCAGTGGGTGCCGGCACTGGACAAGATCGCAAAGGACCGCAACTTCAAACTGGTTACCTTTACAAAATCCGCCTGCCCATTCACCCGCGTGGCCATCACGGCGGATGGCAAACCCAACGTCTTATGCGCGCAGTGGCACGAAAAGGTGCTGGCCGAGATCCTAAAGCTGAAACCGGATCTGATCTTCACCAGCCAGTCCAATTACGGAGCGGTTCAGCAAGACGTGATGATCGAGGGGCTGCGAAGTCTCTGGGGCGGGCTGACGGACGCCGGCTCGCAAATCGTTGCCATCCGCAACACGCCCTATATGAAATTCGACCCGGGCGAATGCCTGAGTTCGACCCCAACGAAATGCGTCACCAAACTGAGCGATATTGAGCGGAGCAACGTGTTGGCGCTGGCCGCGGAAGGACAGAAAAATGTGCGCGCCATCGATATGCTCGATGCCATTTGCGGGCCGCAACTATGCCCGGCAGTTGTCGGCAACATCATCGTCTGGCGGGACAGTCATCATCTGACCGCCAGCTACTCGCTTGCCCTGGCGCCCTATCTCGCAGCGAAGGCGGGGCTTTGACGAGACGTCTCGGAACTTAGATGTGTCGACAGGCAGGAAAATTCCGCTGGTGGAGCTGAGGAGGATCGAACTCCTGACCTCGTCATTGCGAACGACGCGCTCTCCCAGCTGAGCTACAGCCCCGTCCAGCGGATGGCGCATTTATCGAAGGCTGCGGTTTCCTGTCAAGGCGGGGTTTTGCGGAAATCCCTTGTGCCCGGTGCTTATAGGCGACCGGCCCTTGCCGGTTTCGCGCGCAATGGCTACATGTCGGCAACAATCGGAGACCGGCATGCTCGCCCTCATTCAAACAATCGTCATGGCGCTGGACCTGTACTGGTGGGTCATCATCGCCTCGGCGATCTTTTCCTGGCTCTATGCGTTCAACGTCGTCAACTCGCGCAATCAGTTTGTCGGCAGCATCGGCAACATGCTCTACCGGCTGACCGAGCCGGCGCTGCGGCCGATCCGTCGGTTCATGCCCGACCTCGGCGGCGTCGACATTTCGCCGATCATCCTGCTTCTGCTCCTGTTCTTTCTCAGGCAGCTCATTCTCACCACGATAGCGCCGCTGGTCCTGTGAGCCTGACGATGGCATGAGCGCGCCATTCCGCTTGCGCGTCGACGGCATCGACCTGTTTATCCGGCTGACACCGAAGTGTTCGGTGGACAGGCTCGGAGGCGCCGAAACATCGGCCGACGGGCGCAGCCATTTGAAGGCGCGCGTGCGCGCCGTGCCGGAGAATGGCGCGGCCAATGCGGCGCTGGAACGGCTGGTGGCCAAGGCGCTGGGCGTTCCGGCATCGGTCGTGTCGGTCATTGCAGGCGGCACGGCGCGGCTGAAGACGGTGCGTGTCGGGGGTGATCCGGCGGTGCTGGCGCAGCGTATCGGGGCGCTCAGCGGCTGATCGAAGATCCAGCGTTGCGGCATGCAGCCCCTTGATCTGTCGGCGGAACAGCGCCCCCCTCTGTCCTGCCGGACATCTCCCCCACGAGGGGGGAGATTGGCAGCTTCCGCCCCACTCTCAATCCCCCAGCGGCAATTTGGGATCATCGACCTTCAGCGTGTTCACGCTCTGCTTGATGCGGCGCAGGTTTTCGAGAACCCTGGGTCCGCGCGTTTCGGCCACGGAGGTGACGATCATGTCGACGATCGACAGCAGCGCGTAGCGCGAAGAGGTCGGCTTGTAGATGTTGCCGTCTTCCAGCGACTGGAACTGGATGACGGTATCGGCGGCCTTGGCCAGCGCTGATTCCGGCGGGGTTACGGCGATGGTGGTGGCGCCATATTGCTGGGCCACCTGAACGGCGTCGATCACCGAGCGCGCATAGCCGGACACCGAGAACGCGATCAACGTCGTCTCCGATGTGGCGACCGCGGCATACATGCGCTGCAATTGCCCGTCGATCTGCGCCAGCACCGGCACGCCGAGCCGAAACAGCCGGTTCTGCATCTCGGTCGCCATCATCGAGGAAATGCCGCCGGAGCCGATGCACAGCACATTGCCCGAACTGACGATGCGCGCGGCCACGCCCACCAGCGTCTTCATGTCGAGGTTTTCGCTGGCGCGCTGGATGGCGGCGATTGCCGCTTCGGTGATGGCCGACGCAATGCGCTGCTCGCGCGCGTCGCGGTTCAGCGGTTCGGGCGACAGATACTGGCCGCCAATGGCAATCGCCTGCGCCAGGTAGAATTTGAAATCGCGCAGACCCTCGCAGCCGAGATTGCGGCAGAAACGGGTGACCGTCGGCTCGCTGACGCCGACGCGCGCGGCAATTTCCGAGATTGCCGCCTTGGAGGCGAAGTCGAGATCGGTCAGCACGAGGCCGGCCAGGCGGCGGTCCGATTTGGTGCCGTCCTGCGACATCAGCTGCAGGCGCGTGATGATGTCGGCCGGCGTTTTCATTTCTGGGTTGTCGTCTTCATCGTGGTGTTTTCGTTTTCATGCCGGCGCTCTCATAGCGGCAGGCCTGTCGCCGTGTCGAACAGATGGATGTTTGCAGGCGCGACCGAGACCGGCAGCATTTCACCCGGCTTGACCTGTATCCGATCGCGGAACACGGCGCGCACCGTGTCAGCGCCGATGACGCCATAGACATGGGTTTCCGAGCCGGTCGGCTCGACGACATCGACCTTGATCGCCATCGCGTCGACAGCCTCGCCGATGACGAAGTGTTCGGGCCGTATGCCGGCCTCGACCGTGCTGCCAGCCGGCACCGTCTTGCCGGCAAGTGCCAGACGTCCGCCCCCGGCCGATTCGAGCCAGCTTTTCTCGGGCGTCGTCTTCAGGGCGCCGGAGACAAAACTCATCGACGGCGAGCCGATAAAGGAGGCGACGAATTTGTTGGCGGGACGGTCGTAGAGTTCCAGCGGTGCGCCGACCTGCTGGATCTTGCCGCGGTCCATCACCACGATGCGGTCGGCCATGGTCATGGCCTCGATCTGGTCGTGGGTGACATAGACGATGGTCGATTTCAGCCGCTGGTGCAGCGCCTTGATCTCGGTGCGCATCTGCACGCGCAATTGCGCGTCGAGATTGCTGAGCGGCTCGTCGAACAGGAACACCGAGGGTTCGCGCACGATGGCGCGGCCCATGGCGACGCGCTGGCGCTGGCCGCCCGACAGTTCCCGGGGATAGCGGTCGAGATAGGAGAACAGGTTGAGGACGCCGGAGGCCTTTTTCACCTTGTCGTCGATTGCCGTGCGGCTTTCGCCGCGGATCTTTGGGCCAAAGCCGATGTTGTCGGCAGCTCTCAGATGCGGAAACAGCGCATAGGACTGAAAGACCATCGCAATATTGCGCTGCTGTGGCGGCAAATCGTTGGCGCGCACGCCGCCGATCAAGAGGTCGCCTGAGGTGATCGGCTCCAGCCCGGCAAGCATGCGCAGCAAGGTCGACTTGCCGCAGCCGGAAGGGCCGACCAGCACGACGAACTCGCCGCTCTTGATGTCGAGGCTGATGTTTTCGAGGATCTTATGGCGTCCGAAGGATTTCGACAGGTCGCGGAACTCGACATCGGTCATGGTCAGGCTCCCAATATGTCGTCGATGAAGGGCAGGAAGCCGGCGGTCAGTCCGGCGTCGACCGGCACCACCGCGCCGGTTATCCCCGATGCGCGATCCGAAACAAGGAAAGCCACCGCTTCGGCCACTTCCATGGCGTCGACGATGCGGCCGAGCGGATAGAGCCGCTTGAGCTTGCCGAGAACATCCGGGTTCTTGGCCAGGCGATGGTCCCAGGCGGCAGTGCGGATCGAGCCGGGGCAGACGACATTTGCGCGCAGGCCGCTGCGGCCGAGCTCCACCGCGACCGATTTCGCATAGGCATTGATGCCGGCCTTGGCTGCGGCATAGGCCGGGTTGCCGAAATGGGCGATGGCGTTGACGGAAGAGATGAAGACGACGCTGCCCGAACCGCGCGCGGCCATCGCCTTGATCAGTGGATCGGCGAACAGCATCACCCCGGTCAGATTGAGGTCGAGCTCGTGCTCAATCTTATCGGGTGTCAATGCGGCAAGCGTCTCTGCGCGCGTCCAGCCGGCATTGTTGATCAGCATGTCGGGAACGCCATCTTTCTCGAGGATCGCTGGTATCGCCGCCTCGATGGAAGGCGGGTCGAGGAGGTCGAAGACGTGACGCGACGCGAGGTGCGGGCTGCGCAACGCGTCTTCCGACTGGTCGCAGCCGACGACCCGCGCGCCACGTTCGGTCAGCAGCGCCACGATGGCCGAGCCCAGGCCGCCGCCGGCGCCGGTCACCAGCACGGTCTTGCCTGCGAATTCGGCCGTTGAAACCACGCTGCGCGCCTCCTGGGATCCACGATAGTCGGAAAACGCTATTTTAAGAAATGTAATTAAGCAACAGGATAATCCGCTTGCACGGGGTGAAATGAAGGATAATGTAGGAAAGTCACATAAAGCCTTGGCCGCCTGAAAGCCGCAATAGCCCAGGCGCCAATCAATGGGAGAGATCGAATGAAGCTTGCAAAATGGACTGTCGGCCTGATGGCCGGAATGAGCCTGCTCGCCCTGGCCGCGCAGGCAGATGCGGGCGAGGTGCGCGTAACCGTCGCCGAATACAGCGCCAAGACCGGCCCGTATTTCGAAGCGGTGAAAAAGGAATTCGAGGCAGCCAATCCGGGTATCACCGTCAAGTTCGAAGTTGTGCCGTGGGACGTGCTGCTGCAGAAGCTGACCACCGACATCACGGCCGGCACCAATGCCGACCTGTCGATCATCGGCACCCGCTGGCTGATCGATTTCGTCCAGCAGGATGTCGCCGAGCCGCTCGACGGCTATATCAAGCCGGAGTTCAAGGACCGCTTCATCGACACCTTCCTGTCGCCCTCGATCATGGAGGGCAAGACCTACGGCCTGCCGATCGCGGCCTCGGCGCGCGCCATGTACTACAACAAGGAATTGTTCGAGAAGGCCGGAATCGCCAACCCGCCGGCAACCTGGACCGAGTTGCAGGAGGATGCGCGCAAGATCAAGGCACTGGGCACCGGATCCTTCGGCTTCGGCCTGCAGGGCAAGGAGATCGAGACCGACGTCTATTACTATTATGCGATGTGGTCGCAAGGCACCGAGATCCTCAACAAGGACGGCACGTCGGGCCTCGGCACGCCGGGCGCGCTCGAAGCCGCCAAGCTTTACAAGTCGATGATCGACGAAGGCCTGACGGAACCCGGCGTCACCTCCAACAACCGCGAGGACGTCCAGAACCTGTTCAAGCAGGGCAAGGTCGGCATGATGATCACCGCGCCCTTCCTGTCCAACCAGATCAAGGACGAGGCGCCGAACCTGAAATACGGCGTGGCCGCTATCCCCGCCGGACCGACCGGCGCGCGCGGCACGTACGGCGTCACCGATTCCATCATCATGTTCAAGAATTCCAAGAACAAGGATGAGGCCTGGAAGCTGCTCGACTTCCTGTTCACCACCGAACAGCGCGCCAAGTTCACGCAAGGGGAAGGCTTCCTGCCGGTGAACAAGGAAGAAGCCAAGATGGACTATTACGTCAACAATGCCGATCTGGCAGCGTTCACCGCGCTGCTGCCCGACGCCCGCTTTGCGCCGGTCATCCCCGGCTGGGAAGAAGTCGCCCAGATCACCTCGGATGCCATGCAGAAGATCTATCTCGGCGGCGACCCCGAGGCAGGCTTGAAGGAAGCGGCTGCCAAGGCCAACGCCGTGATCAAGAAATAGGGCGTATCTCCCTGCGCCCGGCGCGCCCCTGAGATCGGGGCGCGCCACACTTTCCTCTCCCTCCGGAGGGGGAGAGGTGGCTCGGCGAAGCCGAGACGGAGTGGGGGAACCACCTGGCAACCGCCGCGAACGGACATAGGAAGGGCAATAGGGGCAAACATCACCTCGCCTTGCGCCCCAAGGGTCGACATCCACTCCGTCGACCCCCACTCCGTCGACCCCCACTCGGTCTAGTTTCGCTCGACACCTCTCCCCCGATCGACGGGGGAGAGGAAGGGCTCCCTTCCGCAACCGTTGCGGAGGATGGGCAGGCAGGTGAGGGACAGCGCAAACGTCCGCAGGAGATTCAAACCCTGAAGCGCTGCCTTAGACCGATATGCGAGATTGATCCGAGCTGGCACGCCAGCGCCACTTATGTCCAACGCGGTACGAATCCGGCCGATGCAAAATCGCTACCTGCCCTATCTCTTGACCTTGCCCAGCCTGTTTCTGGCCGCAGTCGTCATCTTCTGGCCGGTCTGGGACCTGATCCAGATATCGACGCATGATGTCAGCCGTTTTGGGCAGCTGCGGGACTTCAACGATTTCGCCAATTATTCCGCCTTCCTCGCCGATCCCGATTTCCTGGCGGCACTCTGGCGCACCGGCGTATGGACCGTGCTGGTGGTCGGCGGCGCGCTGCTGTTGTCCGTTCCCGTGGCGATGATCCTCAATACCGATTTCTACGGCCGCGGCATTGCCCGCGTCATCATCATGCTGCCCTGGGCGGTGTCGCTGACGATGACGGCGGTGGTCTGGCGCTGGGCGCTCAACGGCGAAAGCGGGATGCTGAATTCGGCGCTGATCGGGCTCGGCCTGATCCATGAAAACATCCAGTGGCTGGCGCGCGCCGAGACCGCCTTTCCGATGCAGGTGCTGATCGGCATATTGGTGACGGTGCCCTTCACCACCACGATCTTCCTCGGCGGCTTGTCATCAATCCCGGACGATCTATACGAGGCGGCCGCCCTGGAAGGGGCGACGCCGCTGCAGCAGTTTCGCGAGATCACCTTTCCGCTGCTGAAGCCGTTCATCAACATCGCCATCGTGCTCAACACCATCTACGTCTTCAATTCCTTCCCGATCATCTGGGTGATGACGCAGGGCGGGCCGGCCAACTCGACCGACATATTGGTCACCCACCTCTACAAACTGGCCTTCCGCATCGGCAAGCTTGGAGAGGCCTCGGCGGTATCGCTGCTGATGTTCGCCATCCTTTTGATCTTCACCATGATCTATGTGCGCCTCGCCATGCGGGAGCAGCGTACATGACGCCCAAGCTGAAGCGCACGATCATCGCCTGGCTGCTGCTTTCGCCGCTGCTCGTGGTGACGATCTTCCCCTTCGCGGTGATGTTTTTGACCGCGGTCAAGCCGCGGCAGGAGGTGCTGTCGCCGACCTGGTGGCCAAGCGAATTCCACTGGTCGAATTTTGCCGACATGTGGGTGGCGACGGGATTCGGCCAGGCGTTAGCCAATTCGCTCTATGTCTCGGTTATCGCCACCGTCGGCGCCATCCTGATCTCGGTGCCGGCCGCCTATGCCATGTCGCGGTTTCGCTTTGCCGGGTATGGCGCCTTCCGCCAGTTCCTGCTGATCTCGCAGATGATCTCGCCGATCGTGCTGGTGCTTGGCCTGTTCCGGCTGATGGCCGCCTGGGGCCTGATCGAATCGACGACGGCGCTCGGCGTCATCTACATGGCTTTCAACGTCGCCTTCACCGTGTGGATGCTGCAGAGTTATTTCGACACCATCCCGCGCGATCTCGAGGAAGCAGCGTGGATGGAGGGCGCCGGCCGCTGGCTGACCTTGCGAAAAGTGTTTCTGCCGCTTTGCCTGCCGGCAATCGCGGTCACCGCCATCTTCACCTTCATCAACGCCTGGAATGAGTTCGTCGTTGCGCTCACAATGCTGCGCAGCCAGGAAAGTTACACGCTGCCGATCCAGGTGTTCTCGCTGGTCGCCGGCCGCTACACGATCGAATGGCACCATGTAATGGCGGCGACGCTGCTGGCGACGCTGCCGGTGGCGATTCTGTTCATCTGGCTGCAGCGCTATCTCGTCCGCGGGCTGGCGCTCGGGGCGGTCAAATAACCGCGCCATTCACAACGGAGCTTTCATGCGCATCTTCACCGCCTCGCTGGCGACCGAAACCAACACCTTCTCGCCGGTGCCGACCGACCGGGCGTCGTTCGAGATGGCGTTCTATGCCGGGCCGGGCAAGCATCCAGACACGCCGACCTTGTGCTCCTCGCCGATGGTCGCGCTGCGCCGGCGTGCGGCTGCCGAAGGGCTGACCGTCATCGAAGGCACCGCCACCTGGGCGGAGCCGGGCGGGCTGGTGCAGCGGCAGACCTATGAGGCGTTGCGTGACGAGATTCTCGGCCAGTTGAAGGCAGCCTTGCCGGTCGACGCCGTCATCCTCGGCCTGCACGGCGCCATGGTGGCGCAAGGCTATGACGATTGCGAAGGCGATCTGCTGGAACGGGTTCGCGCAATCGTCGGGCCCGACGTGGTGATCGCGGTGGAGCTCGACCCGCACAGTCATCTGACCCCAAAGCGCGTCGCGGCATGCAATGTCATGGCCTATTTCCTCGAATTCCCGCACACCGACTTCTATGAGCGCGGCGAACATGTCGTCGAGCTTGGATTGGCGGCGGCGCGCGACGAGATCAAGCCGGTGATCTCGACCTTCGACTGCCGCATGATCCAGGTGCTGCCGACCAGCCGCAAGCCGATGCGCTCCTTCGTCGACCGCATCAAGGCGCTGCACGGCAAGGACGGCGTGCTGTCGGTGTCGGTCATCCATGGCTTCATGGCCGCGGACGTGCCCGAAATGGGCACGCGCATCCTGGTCGTGACCGACAATGACAAGGCCAAGGGTGATGCGCTGGCGGAGAGGCTAGGGCGCGAGCTTTACGCCATGCGCGAAAGGACGGCGATGACGATGCTGAACACCGAGGATGGCATCGCGCGGGCACTGGCGGTGCGCAAGGGAAACCCCGGCAAGCCGGTTGTGATTGCCGACATCTGGGACAATCCCGGCGGTGGCGTCGCCGGCGACGGTACCGTTGTGCTGCGCGCCATGTTGGAACAGGACGTTGACAATTTTGGCGTGGCGACGATCTGGGACCCGATCGCCGTCACCTTTTGCCAGGCGGCAGGCGAAGGCGCCGTCATCGACCTGCGCTTCGGCGGCAAGGCCGGGCCGCTGGCCGGCGAACCGATCGATGCGCGCGTCAAGGTGTTGAAGGCTGTCCGCGAGGGCTGGCAGAGCTTCGGGCCAAGCCGGGTGACGCTCGGGCCAACGGCGCTGGTGCGCGTCGAGGGCACGGAAATCGACATCATCCTCAACACCAACCGCACGCAGACCTTCGAGCCGGATATTTTCTCGAACATCGGTATCGATCCGATGAGCAAGGGCATATTGCTGATCAAGTCGACCAACCATTTCTACGCCGGCTTTGAACCGATCGCGGCGGAGATCATCTATGTCTCGGCGCCGAGCTCGTATCCGAGCAATCCGGCGGTGACGGATTACAAGAAGCTGACGCGGCCGGTTTGGCCAAGGGTGGCGGATCCTTGGAAGGTCTAATCTCCTTGAGGGGGTCGCCTCGCGTGAAGCGCCGACCTTCATCTGCCGCAGGAGGTCGAGCCCAGTCGGACCGACCCCCTCTGGCCGCTTTGCGGCCATCTCCCCCTCGAGGGGGGAGATAAGCTGGCGCTATAGCAATCCCCGCTTCACCATCATCGCTTCCGGCGAAGGCATCTTGCCGCGGAACGCCGTGTACAGCTCCTCCGGATCCTTCGACCCGCCGGCGGCATAGATATTCTTCCGAAGCCGTTCCGCCAGCGCCGGGTTGAAGGGATCGCCGGTCTCCTCGAAGGCGGCGAAGGCGTCGGCGTCGAGCACTTCCGACCACATGTAGGAATAGTAGCCGGCTGAATAACCGTCGCCGGAGAAGATATGGCCGAAATGCGGGGTGCGATGACGCATGGCGATGATGTCGGGCATATCAAGCTTTTCCAGCGTTTCGGCTTCGAAACGCAGCGGTTCCGCCGGCGCATCCGGCCGCGCGTGATACGCCATGTCGATCAGCGCCGACGCTGTGAACTCGACCGTGGCGAAACCGGCGCCGAACGTGCGGGCGGCCAGCATCTTGTCGAGCAGCGACTTCGGCATCGGCTTGCCGGTCTTGACATGCAGCGCATGCTTTTCCAGCACTGCGGGCACCGTCAGCCAGTGCTCGTAGAGCTGCGAAGGCAGTTCGACGAAATCGCGGGAAACCGACGTGCCCGCCACTGACGGCCAGGTGACGTCGGTCAGCATGCCGTGCAAAGCATGGCCGAACTCGTGGAACAGGGTCTTGGCCTCATCGACCGACAGCAGCGCCGCTTCCCCCGCCGGCGGCTTGGCGAAGTTCATGATGTTGTAGATCACCGGCTTGGAGCCATCCCCAAGCTTGTAGCCAGACTTCAGCGCGCTCATCCAGGCGCCAGAACGCTTCGAGGATCGCGCGAAATAGTCGGCGAGGAACAGGCCGCGCTCGCTGCCATCGGCGTTCTTCACCACGAAGACGCGCGCGTCGGGATGCCAGGCGGCGATGCCCTTCTTCTCCTCGAAAGTGATGCCGAACAGTTTTGTGGCGACGTCGAAGCAGGCGTCGATGACCCGGTCGAGTTGCAGATAGGGTTTCAGTTCCGCCTCGTCGAAGTCGAATTTTTCGGCGCGCAATTTCTCCTGGTAGAAGCGCCAGTCCCAGGCGGCGAATTTTTCGTTGCTGCCTGCCTTGGTCGCAAGCCGCTCCAGCTCCTTCTGGTCGGCGGCGGCCTTCTCCAGCGCTTTCTCCCAGACCGGGTCGAGGAGGTCGTGCACCGCCTTCGGCGTCTTGGCCATGGTGTCGTCGAGTTTCAGCGCGGCGAACGAGGCATAGCCGAGCAGCCTGGCCTTTTCGGCGCGCAGTTTCAGCATGTCGCGCACCACTGCGGTGTTGTCGCTGGCGCCGCCATTCTGGCCGCGCATGGTGAAAGCGCGGAAGGCGCTCTCGCGCAGGTCGCGGCGTTCGGAGAAGGTCGTGAACGGCTCATAGATCGAGCGCGACAAGGTGACTGCGTAGCGGCCTTTCTGGCCGCGCGTCTCGGCGGCTTCGGCCATCGAACTCTTCACGAAGTCCGGCAGGCCCGCAAGATCAGCCTCGTCGAGGAACAGCGCCCAGTCGCGCTCGTCGGCCAGCACGTTCTGGCCGAAAGTGGTGCCGAGCGAGGACAGCTCCTCGCTGATGTTGGCCAGCCGCTTCTTGCCGTCGGCGTCGAGTTTTGCGCCCGATCGCACAAAGCCTTTCCAGGTCTTCTCCAGCACCCGCAGCGTCTCGACGTCGAGTTTTAGCGTCTCCCGGCGCTGGTAGAGGTCGTCGATGCGGGCAAACAGTTTCTCGTTCATCGAGATCGCCGAGAAATGCCGCGACATCTTCGGCGAGATCTCACGCTCCAGCGCCTGGATCGCATCGTTGGTGTGGGCGCCGGCCCGGCACCAGAAGATCGACGAGACATGGTCGAGCGGCTCACCGGCGAGTTCGAGGGCTGCCAGCGTATTCTCGATGGTCGGCGCATCCTTGTTGCCGGCGATCGCATCGATTTCGGCCTCATGTGCCTTCAGCGCCGCGTCGAACACCGAGGAGAAATCGTCGTCGCCGATGCTGGCAAAATCCGGCAGGCCGAGCGGCCCTTGCCATTTGGTCAGCGGATGGGCGGCGAGATCGACGGTTTTCGTGGACGGCATGGGGGATCTTTCGATGATTGGCGGAGCTTGCTGACCGATGTAGGGCGATGACTGGCGCGGCGCAACAGCGCGGCCGTTCAAGCCCGCGTCAGAAGCCGTCGCAATTTTCCGCGATCGCCGCTTGCGAACTGGCGGTGATGCGGTTGCCGGTGACGGCGAACGTTTCCTGCATCAGCATGTCATTGTTGGGGAAATCATAGCAGGCGATGACAGTGGTGACGCCGGCCTCGCTCTTTTCGACGCGATGCCGGATTGCGGCGCCGGCGACCGCGCCCTTCCATTCGTCGATCGACGCGATGAACTCCTGCTTCGACTGCACGACGCCGAGATCGTCGAGCTTGATGCGGACATCGTCGGCGAGCAGGTCCGACAATTCGGTGCGATCGGCGACCAGCAGCGCCGAATACCAGCGGTCGATAATGGCGCCGTCATCGGAGCGGGCAGGGACGAGCGAAATCAGCAGCGCCGCTACGGCGAAAGCGATCGCACGCCAAACCCGCATTCTTCCCTCCTCTTATTTGACCATGCCCTTATCCGAAAACCGGTTCCCACTTTTCGGGATCATGGGTCTACGTCAAATCCGGCCGCTCGAAGTCGCCAGTGTCCTTGTTCATCACCCAGAGCTCGCCTGTCGAGATGTCGAACCAGGCGCCATGCAGCGACAGCCGCCCCTTGCCTTCGAGGATGGAGACGCAAGGGAAGGTCCTGAGATTGGCGATCGAATAGCGGATGGAAATCCGCTCCAGCGCCGTCTGCCGTTCGGTTGTCGTCATGAACGTGCTGGACGAAACGGTTTCGGCCGCCGGCGCGATCAGGCTCATCCATTTGCCGATGAAGTCGCCGGGCGACAGCGGCGCCGAATTGGTGTCGAGCGCGGCGCGGATGCCGCCGCAGCGGCCATGGCCCATCACCACGATGTTTTTCACCTTCAGGCTCTGCACGGCGAATTCGAGCGCGGCCGAGGTCGAGTGGAACTCGCCGTCCGGCGCATAGGGCGGCACCAGATTGCCGACATTGCGCAGGACGAACAGTTCGCCCGGACCGGCGTCGAAGATCGCCTCGGGGGCAGAGCGGGAATCGCAGCAGGCAACGATCATGGTTTCGGGCGCCTGCCCTTCGCGGGCGAGCTCGCGATAGCGTCCGCTCTCGGTGAGATAGCGGCCATTCATGAAGTTGCGGTAGCCGGTCCAAAGATGTTCGGGGAGATGGGGCATGGGCTAGGGATGAAGCCTTTCGGGGTTAGCGACGGCAGCTCATTTCAAGTTAGAAAGGCTCTAACGGCAAATGCCCGTCGCGGGCAATGCCGAATTGCGGATGGGTTCGTCGCAAATCGCCATGCCGCACGCATGGCTCGCCGCTTGCCTCACGCCCAGATCGCCAGGGGAATGCCCAAACGGTCGGCAAGCGGCGGGTCGGGAAACGGCTTTGCCTCGCCGCCGGCAATGCGTCCGGCAATCAGCATCATCGCTGCGGCGTCGAGGAAATCGTCGGCGGCAGCACCGCGTTGCGGCGGCTGGTCAAGGAAAGCTCTGGTATAGCCGTGCCGGCAGAGCAGTGCCTTGCGCTCTTCCATCCCGGCAGGATTGACGGCGCCCTTGATCTTCTTCGGCAGTGTCATCGGTTTTTCGCCGTTCAGCCGGCAGAAGGCCACTTCGGGATGCGATTCGAAGACGCGGCGGCGCAGTTGCGGACGTGCGATCAGCAGCGCGTCGATCTCGCGTATCTTGGCAAAGATGCCGAAGGCCTGGATCGAGACGCCGCGTGGCGGATCGGAGGTCGCCTTGGCCACCTCGCTGGCGCGCCGATGTGCCTCATACCAGGCCTCGACCGTGGTGAAGCCGCTGGTGTCGGCGTAGAGGGCCGGGCGGGACGGGATAGAGAAGACGCTGGATTGCCGTGCTCCGAGCATTGGCCGTACCAAGGTCTCCGGCCCGCGCCCGCCTCTTTGCGAGACGTCCGGCAGGCCGATCGGCATGTCGACGACCACTGTCGCATCGGCGGGCAAGGCGTCGAGCAGGGTCGCAAAGCTGGGAAAGACGCGGACTGACGGCGCGGCATCCAGATCGCGGCGGACGGCGATCCAGCCGGCCTTGCAGCCGTCGACGCCGACGACCACGGTCGAGGTCACGCCCGGCGGTCCCGCCCCGGATGCGTGAGGTGGCGCAGTTGCACCATCGCCATCGGATGCGACAGGCTCTGGGCATCGGTTTCAAGCTGCAACTCGTCGCCGCCACGCTTGGCGGTTCGCGCCAGGATTTCGTAGACGGCGGCGGTGGTCGATTGCAGCGCCTTGATCGGCGGCTGCCCCGACAGGATGCGGGCGAGGTAGACGGCCGCAGTCAGGTCACCGAGGCCATTCGGCGGCTTGTCGATGAGGCGGTGTTCGGCCAGCAGCGCCTGGGTGCCGTCAAGCAGCAGATTGCCGGTGCCGCCGGTCATCATCGACTGTGCCGACGTCACCAGCATTGTTGACGGTCCGGCATGGAGGGCGGCCGAGATCACCGATTTCAGATCGGGCAAAGGCGCGCCGGCCATCCACTCCAGCTCATAGCGGTTGGGGGTGGCGATGTCGGCGATCGGCATCAGCCGGTCGCGCATCGCGGCGGCCGTCGGCTCGGGCACATAGAGCCCGCCGGAATCGCCCATCACCGGATCGCATATATAGATCGCGTCCGGCGTCTTGGCCTTGACCGCCGCAACCAGCGAGGCGACGGCCTCGGCCTGGCCGGCCTCGCCGAGATAGCCCGACAGCACCGCGCCCACCTCGCTCAGCCAGGGCGCGCGCTCGAGATCGGCCATCAGCGGCTTGAACTGGTCGAGCGGCGGCACGATGCGCGTGGCGCGGCCATGGCCCGGATGCCAGGGCAGGATGACCGTCGGTACCGCCCACACCGGAAAGCCCAGCGTCTCCAGCGCAAACACGGCGGCGCGGTTACCGACCGAGCCGCGGGCGACATGGCTGGAAATGACGATGACCGCGCGCGGCGCGTCGGCTTTTTCGCTGTTCATGGAAAATCCTAGATACGGATAATTTTTCGTTGAATCGTCATCCTGATCTATCTCTTTGGTTGGAGCATGATCTCCGGACAAAACGGTTCCCGTTTGTCCGAGAAAACCGGTTCCCACTTTTCAGGATCATGCTCTAGCTGCCCCGGGAGACGTAGTACACGAGCCAGATCAAAAGGCCGAGGGCGACGATGAGCCCAAGTGCGCGACCGATGCGGGTGCCCCAGACCTCGATCGGATCGGATCGGTCGGCCTCGGCTGCGGTAACATGATCGCGCGCGCCTTTCGCTGCCCGTGACACCAGCGATGCGCCGCCAACGCCGCCCTCGTTCGCCACGCGCTCGATAATGCGGCGCGATTCGCTGTCATCGTCGCGGCCTTCCGCCATGATCCTGTCCTGTTTGCCGGCAACCATACCGTGTTCGCGCGATCAATCACAGGCCTCGCCGGCGCATGAATGCGCGCCAGGAATGCGCGCCAGCGGCAGACATTTTCTTGAGCGCGGATTGTGCTAATGCTTCGCATGCAACTTCTGTCGAGGGACCTCACCATGTTTGCCCAGCGCCTTGCCTTCCCTTTCCGCAGTCTGCCGGCCGTGCTGATGTTGGCCGTCGTGCTGCCTCTGCTCGCCGGCTGCGGCTTCAACACCATCCCGACGGCGGAGGAAAACGCCAAGGCGGCATGGAGCGAGGTGCTGAACCAGTATCAGCGTCGGTCCGACCTCATTCCCAATTTGGTCGAGACGGTGAAGGGCTATGCCTCGCATGAAAAGGACACGCTCGATGCGGTGGTCGAGGCGCGCGCTAAGGCGACGCAGATCACGGTGACGCCGGAAACGCTGAAGGACCCCGAAGCGCTCAAGAAGTTCCAGGATGCGCAATCAGGGCTGACCAGCGCGCTGTCGCGGCTGATCGCGGTGTCGGAGGCCTATCCCGACCTCAAGGCCAACCAGAATTTCCTGGCGCTGCAGGCGCAACTCGAAGGCACCGAGAACCGTATCGCCGTGGCGCGGCGCGACTACATCCTGGCGGTCAAGGATTACAATCTGACGCTGAGGACCTTTCCGTCGGTGCTATGGGCAACCTTCTGGTTCCGCAGCAACGAGCCCTTCGCCAACTTCACCGTCGAAGAAGACAAGATGCAGCCGCCGAAGGTCGATTTCGGCACGAAGCAGGGCGGGTGATGACGTCTGGGTGAGCTTGGCCTTTGCCAGCCTTGCGTTCCTTCACACCCCCCTCTGTCCTGCCGGACATCTCCCCCTCAAGGGGGGAGATCAGCTGTCTTCTGTCCTTGCGCCAAATATCAGCGTTGCCGGCTGAGCGTCGGCAGCGAGATTGCCAATCTCCCCCCTCGAGGGGGAGATGTCCGGCAGGACAGAGGGGGACGCGAAGGAACGCCAACCTTGGTGTTCTTCTCGCCTTTCTGGCCGTCTTCCTGCCCCTCACCGCCTTCGCCGCCGACCTCCCCGCGCTGACCGGCCGCGTCGTCGATAACGCCGGGATCATCGATGCAGGCACCAAAGCCGCGCTCACCCAGAAACTCGCCGACTTCGAGACAAAAGGCTCCGACCAGATCGTCGTCGCCACCATCCCCAGCCTCGACGGCGAGGAGATCGAGCCTTACGCCAACCGGCTGTTTCGCTTCTGGAAGCTTGGCCAGGCCAAGGAAAATAACGGCGTGCTGCTGCTGGTGGCGCCGAACGACCGCAAGATGCGCATCGAGGTCGGCTATGGGCTGGAAGGCACGCTGACCGATTTGCACACCAAGCTGATCATCGAAAACGACATGGTGCCGGCGTTCCGCGCCGGCGATTTCTCCGGGGGCATTTCCAAGGCCGTCGACGACATGGTGATGGTGCTGGAAGGCAATCCGGAGGAATTGGAGGCGCGCGGCGAGCGCAACCAGAAGCCGCCCATCAATACCGACAATCTGTTCTTCGGCGTCTTCATCAGCATCTGGGCAATCATCTTCTTCGGCAGCATGGCCGCCTCCATCCTGCCGCCGATCTTCGGCCAAAAACTCGGTCCCGGCCGCTATCGCTGGCTCGGCATGACATTCGAGCCGGGCCGGCGGTCGTCCAGCGGCGGCTGGTCTTCGGGCGGGGGCGGCTGGTCGTCGGGTTCAAGCGGTGGTGGCGGCTTTTCCGGCGGCGGCGGTTCGTCCGGCGGCGGCGGCTCCTCGGGAAGCTGGTGACGAGATGACAACACGCATCGCCAATCCCTGGCATGGCCGCTTCGCCACGATGACCGGCGCTGCCTTGCTGGTCTTGCTCGTCAGCTTCGCGGCGCTGGCGGCGGAACTGCCCGCCCTCACCGGTCGTGTCGTCGACAATGCAGGCATCATCGATGCCGCGACCGAGGCGGCGCTCACCCAAAGACTGGCCGATTTCGAGACCAAAGGCTCCGACCAGATCGTCGTCGCGACGGTTCCCAGCCTCGACGGCGAGGAGATCGAGCCTTACGCCACCCGGCTGTTCAACGCCTGGAAGCTCGGCCAGAAGGCCAAGAACAATGGCGTGCTTCTGCTGGTGGCCGTGAACGACCGCAAGATGCGCATCGAGGTCGGCTACGGGCTGGAAGCCACGCTCACCAACCAGCACGCCACACGGATCATTGAAGGCATGGTGCCGGCCTTCCGCGCCGGGGATTTCTCCGGCGGTATTTCCAAAGCGGTCGACGACATGATCATGGTGATTGAGGACAGTCATGGTGGTTGAGGGGAACTGGTGACGGCATGACAGTACGCGTCTTCAATCCGCCAAGACCTGGCCGCGCAGCCGCGACGATCGGCATCGCCCTGTTGACGATGCTCACCATGCTGTTTGTAGCCTTGGCGGCAGACCTGCCGGCACTCACCGGGCGGGTGGTCGACAATGCCGGTATTATCGACGCCGCGACCAAGGCGGCACTGACGCAGAAGCTCGCGGATTTCGAGACCAAAGGCTCCGACCAGATCGTCGTCGCCACGATCAACAGCCTCGACGGCGAGGAGATCGAACCCTACGCCAACCGGCTGTTCCGCTTCTGGAAGCTCGGCCAGGCCGGCGAGAACAATGGCGTGCTGCTTCTGGTGGCGCCGAACGACCGCAAGATGCGCATCGAGGTCGGCTACGGGCTGGAAGGCACGCTCACCGACCTGCACACCAAACTGATCATCGAAAACGACATGGTGCCGGCGTTCCGCGCCGGTGATTTCTCCGGCGGCATTTCCAAGGCCGTCGACGACATGGTCATGGTGCTGGAAGGCAACCCGGAAGAGCTGGAGGCGCGCGGCAAGCGCAACCCGGCCGACCGCAGCACGCCCATCGATCCCGTCGTCGCGGTCTTCCTGATCCTGTGGGCGGCGATGTTCTTCGGCGGCCTGGCGATGGCCTTGATGCCGCCGATCTTCGGCACCAAGCTGTCGCCGGGCGTGTATAAATGGCTGGGCATGACCTTTCGCTACGGCCAGGGGCCGAGCGGAGCGTCCTCGGGCTCCAGCAGCTGGACAACAAGTTCGTCGTCGGGCAGCGGATGGTCATCGGGAAGTTCGGGCAGCAGCTGGTCTTCGGGCTCAAGCAGCGGCGGCGGGTTTTCAGGCGGCGGCGGTTCGTCTGGCGGTGGCGGGTCTTCAGGGAGCTGGTGAGAGAAGATGGCAACACGACCGATCAGCCCACAGGACCATGAGCGCATCGCCACCGCGATCCGCGCGGCCGAGGCCAAAACCGACGGCGAGATCTACTGCGTCGTTGCGCATGCCAGCGACGGCTATTTCTTTCCCGCCGCCTTCATGGCGACATCAGGCATGCTGATTGCCAGCCTCGCCGTCGCCTATGGGCTGGAAGCCTGGTGGCTGTCGATCCGGCTGCCGCATTTCGTCATTGTCCAACTGCTGGCACTGGCCTCGGTGTTGGTGCTTTTGTGGGCGCTGCCGGGCTTGCGCATCCATCTGGTGCCGCGCCGGCAGCGTTATCAGGCGGCACATGACAATGCGCTCAGGCAGTTCCTCGCCCGCAATGTCCACCGCACCACGGCGCGCACCGGCGTGTTGGTCTTCGTGTCGATCGCCGAGCGTTATGCCGAAGTGGTCGCCGATTCGGGCATCGACAGCAAGGTCGGCCAGCATGTCTGGGACGGCGTGGTGCGCGATCTCCTGCAGCATGCCGGTCACGACCGGCTCGCCGACGGCTTCGTCAAGGCGATCGGGCAGGTCGGCGCGGTGCTGGCCGAGCATTTCCCGGTGACGTTGGGCGATGCCAATGAACTGGACGATCATCTCGTCGAGATCTGAAAAGCCAGCACGCGCTACCCGGACGGACGCCTGACCGCGCCGGCTGGGTGCGTTTTCCAGGCAGGCTTTGCCCATTGTCAGCAGTGTCGCGATCGGCTGTGAGAAAGCGGTCGGCGGGCTGACCTCGACTCTTGCAAATGGCCGATGCGGGTTTATGGTTAACAAATCATGAATACGCTGAGCATCGACATCAGGAAAGCCGAACCGCGCGACGCTGGCGCCATTGCGGACGTGCACCAGCAGGCTTGGGAGGGCGCCTATTCCGGCATCATCCCGCATCGCTCGCTGACCTCCATGATCAACCGCCGCGGCGCCGACTGGTGGGCCAACGCCATCCGCCGCGCCGCCACCGTTCTGGTGGTCGAGATCGGCGGCACCATCGCCGGCTATGCCACGATCGGCAAGAACCGCGCCCGCGAGCTGAAGCAACAGGGCGAAATCTACGAACTTTACCTGCGTCCGGAATATCAAGGCATCGGGCTCGGCAGCCGGCTGTTCAAGGCGGCGCGGGCGCGGCTTGCCGACCACGGGCTGAAGGGAATGGTGGTGTGGGCGCTGGAAGACAACCAGAACGCACTTTCCTTCTATGCCGGCGCGGGTGGCCGTGACGTCGCCGAAGGCGTCGAGATTTTCGAGCAGAGGGCGCTCAAGAAGGTCGCCTTCGTCTGGGAATGACCGGCCTCGGTTACAAATCATCATAAACCGTGCGCTTCCGTTAGCGCTTCGCACCAATCGCCGCATTGCACCATGCCGCGCCGCCCGCTATCGATCTTGGACATCGAGAGAGGGATTTAAGCCATGCGAATCGAAGCCATAGCCATCGGAAAGAACCCGCCCGAGGACATCAACGTCATCATCGAGGTGCCGATCGGCGGCGAGCCGATCAAGTACGAGATGGACAAGGAGGCCGGCACGCTGTTCGTCGACCGTTTCCTACATACGTCGATGCGCTACCCCGGCAATTACGGTTTCGTGCCGCACACGCTGTCGGGCGACGGCGACCCGATCGACGTGCTGGTCTGCAACACGCGCGCGCTGGTGCCGGGCTGCGTCATCAATGTGCGACCGATCGGCGTGCTGGTGATGGAAGACAATGCCGGCCAGGACGAGAAGGTCATTGCCGTGCCGTCGCCGAAGCTGACGCTGCGCTACGAAAACGTCACCGAATACACGCAGCTGCCCGAGATCACCCGCGACCAGGTCCAGCACTTTTTCGAGCACTACAAGGATCTCGAGCCCGGCAAATGGGTCAAGATCGAAGGCTGGCACGATTCCAAATACGCCAAGAAGATGATCGTCGACGCGATCGCACGGGCGAAGGCGGCAAAGTAGCGCCGAGAGAGGCCTGCGTCTCGTTCAAGTAAGCGGCAAACGCCAGCGAGGCACCCCCCTCTGGCCTGCCGGCCATCTCCCCCTCAAGGGGGGAGATCGGATGTCGCAACGGCTTTCGTCAATTTTCCGCGCCGAAATAAAAAGCGCCGCCAGCGAAGCTGCCAATCTCCCCCCTTGAGGG
>NZ_JAMYPU010000035.1:0-55044 GCF_040320535.1 Mesorhizobium sp. M0676 | reverse complement strand
TCCGCATGCACAATGCGGACGCCCTTCTCCCATGAAATTACCGGCTAAGATTGGTGTATCAGACGGCTTCCCAGCCTTCCTTGCCGCCGGCGCGGAAGATGGCGTCGATGACCTTCTGGTTGAGCACGGACTCCTCCAGCGTGAAGACACGCTCCTTGCCACCCTGTGCCGCCCTGGCAAACGTCTCGACCTCGCGCCGGTATTGCTGCGTGCCGGGAAAGCGGAACACCTGCGCCTCCGTATGGTTCTGGTTGTGCAGTTCGATGCGGTGATGGTCGTAGAGCCCGGCATTGAACGGCGAGAACACCTCGATGAACCCTTTCTCGCCGTGGAACACCATCACCTGCCGCGCCGCCATCTGCGTCGACAGATAGAAGGACAGTTCGAAATCGCCGAAATCGGCGCGGATCGAGGAATAGATGTCGGTGCCGAATTTCTTGTCGCGCTCGATCGTCGCCTGCACGCGCAGCGGCTCCTTGCCGGTTGAAAACCGCGTCGACACCGTCGGATAGACGCCGATATCAGGCAGCGCGCCGCCGCCGAGATCGAGCTGGTTGCGCATGTTGGTGGGATCGACATTGTAATAGGAGAAGGCGCCCTGCACATGGCGCAGCCGGCCGATGGCGCCATCGGCGATGAGATCGCGCACCTTGATCCATTGCGGGTGGTAGATGACCATGAAGGCCTCGCAGACCAGCACCTTCTTCTGGTCGCGCAGCTTGATCAGCGGTGCGATGTTCTTGGCGTCGAGCGCCAGCGGCTTTTCCACCAGCACATGCTTGCCCGCTTCGATGGCCTTGGCCGTCCACTCGACATGCTGCGAGGTCGGCAGCGGGATGTAGACGCCGTCGACGTCTTTCGAAGCGAGCAGCTCCTCATACGAACCAAAGGCATGCCTGGCGCCGAACCGCTCGCCCAGGGCCTCGGCCTTCGACAGGTCGCGGCTGGCGATCGCGGACAAAACGCCATTCTCGGCCTCGACGATTGCCGGCAACAATTGCTCGCGGCCGATCTTGGCCGTCGACAAAACACCCCATCGGAACATCAGGCTTCTCCTATCGATTTACAGGCGAGGAGGTTTGCCCGAAATTGCGGGAAAAGCCAATGCGGATCGCTGGTCCTGCTAGCCTCGCTTGCCCGTCAGCGTCATGTCGAAATTGACGATATTCGAATAGATCGGCGTGCCGACATCCATGCCGTAGCGGGAGCGCAGCACCTTGCCGGTGACGTGGAATTTTATGACGCCACCCTTCAGCCCGCCGAGCTCGGCAGTGAACTTTTCCGCAAACGTCTTGCCGCGCGCCGTCAGCCGGCCGCTGACCAGCGCCGTGGTGTCGCTGGTGCGGGTGACGCTGGTCGAGCGGAACTGGATTTCGGGGCTGTTGGCGACGTCGAATACCGCATCGGAGCGCAGGAACGCGTCGATGCGGCCCTGGCCGGTGCCGACGCTTTCGGGATAGATGGTGAAGTTGACCGCGGAACGGCCGACATCGCTGTTGTCGATGCGGATGGAGCCCTTGAAGCGGCCAAAGACGCCGTCGAGGCCGCCGCCACCGACCTTGCCGATGGAGAAGCGAATGCTGGAGCTGGTCGGGTTGACCGTGTAGCTGCCGGCTGCGTCGCCGAGGTCCACAGCGGCGGAGACAGGCATGGCAAGGCAAGCGGCAACAGCCGCCAATCCGAAGATGCGCGCATACATGGGTTTTGTCCTTCTGGGGCAGGCGAAGTGTTGCGCCCTCACTCCAATGAACGAATGCGCGGCGCGCGCTATTCCATGTCCTGATCTGACGAAGGCGTGATCATGCGCGTGAGCACGCTGTCGCGCAGCCAGAAATGATGCCGCAGCGCCGCCAGCGCATGCAGCGCAACCAAGGCAATGCCGGCATAGGCGAGATACCAGTGTGCTGCCGCCCAGAAGTTTTCCGCCGCATCGGACACGCCGAGCGGCAGGTTCGGCATCACGAAAAGGTTGAACGGCATGCTGGGGATCTCCAGCATCGACACCGAAACCAGTGCCCAGCCGGACAGCGGCACCGCGAGCTGGAAGCCATAAAGTGCCAGATGCGCCAGCGGCGCCGTCCGACGCTCCAGGCCTCCGACCGAGGCCGGCAAGGCCGGGGCCGCATTGCCGAGCCGCCAGGCAATGCGCAGGATGAGGAGGCCGAGCAGCAGGAAGCCGAAGGATTTGTGCAGCTGGATCAGCTCGAAGGCGGTGCGCTGGCTGGTCAACCGCACCATGATGAAGCCGAGCATGAACTGGCCGATGAACAGGATGCCGATCAGCCAGTGGAGGACGATCGCCGCCCAGCCGTAGCGGGTTGAGTTGTTGGTGATGAATGCCGGCATGGCTGGTGAACGAATGGCAGCTGGGCTTTCTTCCACCCTCCCCCTTGTGGGGAGGGTCGGCGCGAAGCGACGGGGTGGGGGTAGCGCCCTACGAAGACTCCCACCCCGATCCGCTACGCGGATCGACCCTCCCCACTAGGGGGAGGTGGCTAAGCACCGACCTTGAAGAAATCCACAAACGCCCGCAGCGCCGGGCGCATCTGGCGGCGGCTGGGGTAGTAGACGAAGAAACCGTCGAAGGGCGGACACCAGTCTTCCAGCACGCGGATCAAGCGACCGTCGGCGAGCGGCGCGCGCACATAATCGTCGAAGACGAAGGCGAGCCCAGCGCCGTCGACCGCCGCCTGGGCGATCAGATGGTCTTCGTCGAGGATCAGCGGCCCTTGCGCCGCGATCTCGATCTCTTCGCCATCCTTCTCGAATTCCCAGCGGTAAAGAATGCCGCTGGAAAAACGGAAGCGGATGCAGCGGTGGTCGGCAAGATCGCGCGGATGGCGGGGTCTTGGCATGGTCGCGAAATAGGATGGCGCGCCGACCACGGCGCCGCGAAGGTCCGGTCCGATGCGCACCGCGATCATGTCGCGCTGCAGGCTCTCACCGAGCCGCACGCCGGCATCGAAGCCGCCTTCGACGACGTCGGTGAAGCGATCCTCGATGACGATTTCCAGGACGATGTCAGGATAGGCCGCGGCAAAGCCGCCGAGCCTGGGCGTCAATGCCAGGTGGGCCGCGGTGCGCGGCACGGTCAGCCGCAGGTTCCCGGCCGGCCGGTCGCGCGCCTCGATCGCCGTTTCCAGCGCCAGATCGATCTCGGACAGCGCCGGCCGCAGCCGTTCGAGCAGCTGCGCGCCCTCCTCCGTTGGTGCCACGCTGCGGGTGCTGCGCGCCAAAAGCCGCACGCCCAGCCGCGCCTCCAGGCTGGACACGGCATGGCTCACTGCCGAGGGCGCGATGGCCAGTTCGCGCGCCGCGCCGCGAAAACTACCGCATTGGGCGACTGTTGCCAGTACAGCGAGTTGAGAAAGATGCGCTCGGTTCATTGCTCTATTTTATAGAACAGCCCGTGCGAATGACAGCTAATTATCGAACGTAAAGCTAGGCGCTATCTCTGTTTCATCGCAACAAGGAGATGCGCCATGAAAACCCGCAAACTTGGTACTGAACTCGAAGTCTTCCCCGTCGGCCTCGGCTGCATGGGTATGAGCTTCGCATATGGCGGTCAGGCCGAGGCGGATGCAATCGCCACGCTGCGCCGCGCTGTCGAGATCGGCGTGACGTTTTTCGACACCGCCGAAGTCTATGGTCCCTTTGAGAACGAGATCCTTCTCGGCAAGGCGTTGAAGCCGGTGCGCGACAGGGTGACGATCGCCACCAAATTCGGCTTCAAGATTTCCGAGGAAGGCTCAGGCCTCGAACGCATGGTCGGCGTCGACAGCCGCCCGGAGCACGTCAAGGCAGTGGCGGAAGCCTCGCTGAAACGGCTCGATACCGATGTTATCGACCTCTACTACCAGCACCGCGTCGATCCCAACGTGCCGATAGAGGACACGGTCGGCGCCATGGCGGAACTGGTGCGCGACGGCAAGGTGCGGGCGCTGGGCCTGTCGGAGGTCAGTGCCACCACCATCCGCCGGGCGCACGCCGTGCATCCGATCGCTGCCGTGCAGAGTGAATATTCGCTGTGGAGCCGCGACCCCGAAGACGAAGTGTTCGATGTCTGCCGCGAACTCGGCATCGGCTTCGTCCCCTACAGCCCGCTCGGTCGCGGCCTGCTCACCGGCACCATCGCCAAGCCCGAGGCCCTCAGCGACGACGACTGGCGCCGGACCTTGCCGCGTTTCCAGGCCGACGCCATGGCCGCTAATGCCAAGGTCGTTGCGACGCTGGAAAAGCTGGCGGTGGAAAAAGGCGTCACCTCGGCCCAGCTGGCGCTGGCCTGGGTGCTGCACCAGGGCGACTTCATCGTGCCGATCCCCGGCGCAAGAAAGATCCGCCATCTCGAGCAGAACACAGCGGCGGCCGGGATCGAGCTGAGCGCGGCTGAGGTCGCGGCGATTGGAGATGCGCTGTCGCCGGACAAGGTGGTTGGCAAGCGCTATACGGAGGAACTGTTGGCGCTGGTGAATGGGTGAGTGCCTTTACCCTCCCCCTTGTGGGGAGGGTCGATCCGCGAAGCGGATCGGGGTGGGGGTCCTCGTGAGGCGCACCCCCACCCCGTCTCTCTGTCTCCGCCTCGCTGCGACAGCGAGCCGACCCTCCCCACAACGGGGAGGGTAAGTCTCACCACGGCACCACCGTAATCTCCGGCCAGCACGCCTTCGCCCTCGCCCCCTTGGCCTCATGCGTGCGCCTGTTATCCATCAGCCGGTTGGGCGTGATGCGAAACGCGAAGAGGTCATCCAGCTCGAACGGCGCCACGACCTCAAGCTGCCCATCTGCATCGTATCGCACCCCGACCGCATGCGTCTTCGAAGCAAAATAGCTCACCGACTCGCTGGAACTCGTATAGCGCGGGCAGGGCTGGCCGAATTTCTGCGGATACCACAGATGCACCCGTGCCTGGTTGCGCACCTCGGCCGGCAGAGCCAGCCCCTCGAAATGCTGCGCGGCTCGACGGATGACCGCGTCCTCGGCCTCGTAGGACAGGTCGCTGTCATCGAAGTAGAAGAGATCGACATCCTTGATGCCGTAGCCCGGCGCCTTGCCGGTCAGGTGGTTCCAGACGCTGTTGTAGAGCGCACCGGACACCACCAGCCAGTCCGGCAACGCCAGCGTGCGGGCCCGCTCCAGCGCGTCGCTGACGAGCGCATCCGCCAACACCATGGCGAGAAACGCTTCGCGCTGGGCTTCGAACGGCAGACCGGAATAGCGCAGATGGTCCATCGCCCTTTGGAGAGCGATTCGCAACTGCCGGCAATCCTCAGAAGCAATTCCAGGAAAGGTGTGTAGCGGTTTTACTGGGAAAGCGCGCCGCGCTTTCCCTAAGACGCGCTTTCCCTAAGAATTGCGTGAAGTCGAAATACGTAGGGCGGCGTTAGCCGCTCTACGTTCTCAGCATGCCGCCCGTTTGCTTGCCAACATTGTCGACGATGCGCTTGGCCAGCGCCTCGAAATCCTCGTCGGTGAGCGTCTTTTCAACCGGCTGGATAGATACTTCGATGGCAATCGACTTCTTGGCGGTCCCGAGAGATGCCCCCTCGAACACATCGAACACCGAAACGCCGGTGACCAGCTTCTTGTCGGCGGCGAGCGCCGCGCGCACCAGCGCGCCGGCCTCCACCGTCTTGTCGACGACGAAAGCAAAGTCGCGCTTCACCGCCTGGAAGGCGGACAGCTCCAGCTTTGGCTTGGTTTTCGTCGGCTTGGCCTTCGGCTCGGGCACGGCGTCGATATAGACCTCGAAACCGCAGATCGGTCCGGAAACGTCCAACCCCTCCAGCGTCTTCGGGTGGAACTCGCCGAACGTGCCGAGCACTGTCTTCGGGCCGAGCTTGATCGTGCCGGAGCGGCCGGGATGATACCAGGCCGGACCGCCTGGCTCGATCTGCAGCCTGTCGACCGGCGCGCCGCAGGCTTCCAGCGCTGCAATCGCGTCGGCTTTGGCGTCGAACACGCCGACCGGACCGGAATTGCCGGCCCAACTGCGGCCGGAACCGTCGAGCTTGGCGGTGCCGCGGCGCACACCGGCGGCAACGCGCCGCTGCTGGTCGGGGCCGTCGCCCTCATAGGTACCGGAGACCTCGAACAGCGCGACATCGCCGATGCCCTTGTCGGCATTGCGCTGCGCGGCGACGATCAGGCCGGGCAACAACGAGGGCCGCATATCGGACATGTCGGCTGCAATCGGATTAGCGAGCTTCAGCGCCGTCTGGCCGCCGCCGAACAGTTCGGCGTGTTTGGCCGGGATGAACGACCAGGTGAGAACCTCCAGCATGCCCCGCACGGCGAGCGAGCGCTTGGCAGTGCGGGTGCGAACCTGCAGCGTCGTCAGTATCTTGGAGTTGACCGCGTCATGCGCGCCGAGCGGCTGCGGCGCGATGTTGTCGACGCCGTGGATGCGCATCACTTCCTCGACCAGGTCGGCCTTGCCGTCGACGTCAGGACGCCAGGACGGCACAGCGACATCGACGACGTCGCCCGAGCCTGACGGCTTGAAGCCGAGGCGGGTCAGGATGTCGAGGCTTTCCGCCTTCGGCACCTCGATGCCGGTCAGCCGCTTCACTTCCGAGATCGGGAAGGAAACGATCTTCGGCTTGTAGCCGGCATAGCCGACCACCTCCGTCTCGGTCGGCTCTCCGCCGCAGAACTCCAGCACCAGCTTTGTCGCCAGCTCGACGCCGGGCACAATGAATTCCGGGTCGACGCCACGCTCGAAACGGTAACGGGCATCGGTGATGATGCCGAGCGTACGGCCGGTGCGGGCCGTGGTGATCGGATCCCAAAGAGCGGATTCGATCAGCACGTCCGTGGTGTTCTCGTCGCAGCCGGAATGCTCGCCGCCCATGACACCGGCGATCGATTCGACGCCATTGTCGTCGGCGATCACGCACATCTGCGGCGTCAGCGTGTATTCGCGCCCGTCAAGCGCCAGCACCTTCTCGCCGTCGCGTGCGCGGCGCACGACGAGATTGCCGGCGACCTTCTTGGCATCGAACACATGCAGCGGCCGGCCACGGTCGAAGGTGACGTAGTTGGTGATGTCGACCAGCGCGCTGATCGGGCGCAAGCCGATGGCGATCAGCCTTTGCTGCAGCCATTTCGGCGACGGCCCGTTCTTCACGCCTTTCACCAGGCGCAGCGCGAAACCGGGGCAGAGCTCCGGCGCCTCGATGGTCACCTTGACCGGCGTTTCACCTTTGCCAAGGACCGCTTCGACCGGCGCGGTCTTGAGCCGGCCAAGCCCGCTTGCCGCCAGGTCCCGGGCGACGCCGTAAATGCTGGTCGCATCCGGCCGGTTCGGCGTCAGATTGATCTCGATCACCGGATCGTCGAGATGCGCGTAAGCCGCGAAGCTGGTGCCGACAGGCGCATCGGCCGGCAGGTCGATAATGCCATTGTGCTCATCCGACAGCTCCAGCTCGCGCTCGGAACACATCATGCCATGGCTCTCGACGCCCCGGATCTTGCCGACGGTCAGCGTCACGTCGATACCGGGCACATAGGCGCCGGGCGCGGCGAAGGCGCCGATCAAGCCGGCGCGGGCATTCGGCGCACCGCACACCACCTGGACAGGGGCTGCGCCATTGCCGGTGTCGACGGTCAGCACCCGCAGCCGGTCGGCGTCGGGATGCTGCACCGCCGTCAGCACCTTGGCGATGACGAACGGCTTCAGGCCGGCCTTGTCGTCGACATGCTCGACTTCGAGGCCGATCGAGGTCAGCCTCTCGACGATCTCGTCGAGCGTGGCGTCGGTGTCGAGATGATCCTTGAGCCAGGAAAGGGTGAGTTTCATCACTATGTTCCGTTTTGTCTGTACCCGCCCGGACCTTGTCCATCGGGTCTGGGTACGCTTGTCTTCAAATGGCGCGGCAAGTCGTCGGGCATATGCACGAAGGGCAGCTGCTCGCGCACATAGGCATGGTGCGTCGGCCGGAAATAGGCCGGCATGTCCATGGCGCCCAGCATGAAATAGATGTGGTCTTCCAGCCGCTCGTCGACATAGGCGATAGGCGAGCCGCAAATGCCGCAGAACGAGCGCGTCACCGGCCCGTTCTCGTACATCTTCAGCGCCTTGCCGGTGAAAGCCACCTGCTCGGTCAGGAAGCCGACAAAGGCCGACACCGGCGCGCCGCTGGCGCGCCGGCAATCGCCGCAATGGCAATAGCTGATATGGTGCGGTTCGACTGATGCCTCGAACCGTACCGCGCCGCAGCGGCAGCCACCCGTGTGCGGCGCCGTCATGCGGAAAGACCTCCGAACAGCGTCGGCATGTCGAGCGGCCTGAAACCGTAATGCGACAGCCAGCGCACATCGGCGTCGAAGAAGGCGCGCAGGTCCGGCATGCCGTATTTCAGCATGGCGATGCGGTCGATGCCCATGCCCCAGGCAAAGCCCTGATATTCGTCGGGATCGAGCCCGCCGGCGCGCAGCACATTGGGGTGGACCATGCCGCAGCCGAGGATCTCCATCCAGTCGGAGCCTTCGCCGAATCGCACTTCGCCGGGCCGCGAGCGGTCGCACTGGATGTCGACCTCGAGGCTGGGCTCGGTGAACGGGAAAAAGGACGGCCGGAAGCGCATCTTGACCTGCGGCACCTCGAAGAAAGCCTTGCAGAATTCTTCCAGCACCCACTTCATGTTGGCGACATTGGCCGATTTGTCGATCACCAGCCCCTCGACCTGATGGAACATCGGCGAGTGGGTAGCGTCGGAATCCTGCCGGTAGGTCTTGCCGGGAATGACGATGCGGATCGGCGGCTTCTGCTTCTCCATGGTGCGGATCTGTACCGGCGAGGTGTGCGTGCGCAACAGCTTGCGCTCGCCCTTTTCGTCCGGCTGGAAAAAGAAGGTATCGTGCATCTCGCGCGCCGGATGCCCTTCGGGGAAATTCAGCGCGGTGAAATTGTAATAGTCGCTCTCGACATCGGGACCTTCTGCGATGGCAAAGCCGAGATCGCCGAAGATCGCCGCGATCTCGTCGATGACCTGGCTGATCGGATGGATGCGGCCGCGCTCGGCCGGCGATTGCCGCACCGGCAGCGTCACGTCGACCGTCTCGGCGGCAAGGCGCGCCGTGACCGCCACATCCTTCAGCTCGACCTTGCGTGTCGTCAGCGCTTCGGTGACGCGGTTCTTCAGGCCGTTGATCGCGGGGCCCTTGACCTGGCGCTCCTCGGCGCTCATCGCGCCCAGTGTCTTCAGCAATTCCGAGATCGACCCCTTTTTGCCGAGAGCCGCGACGCGCACGGCTTCGATAGCAGCCTCATCGGCGGCCGACGCGACGTCGGCCATCAGGGAGTTTTCGAGAGTATCCAAGCCGGTAGCTATGTCGTTCACGGTCAAACTCGCTGTGTTGGGAGTCAACTTTGAGGTGAAAGTCACTTTCAAGTTGAAAGTTCAGCCATAAGAAAAACCCGCGCCAGCCGTGCCAGCGCGGGTTCCCCAATCAGAATTGCGAATGCTGGGAAGCGCTGGGCTCGGAGCCCGATCCCGAAAAGTTGCAGACTTTTCGGAAAGATCGCGCTCCTCGCTAAATTTCCCTGAGCATGATGTTGTCCAAAAAGTCAGCAACTTTTTGGCATCATGCTCTAGGCGACAGCGCTTTCAAAAGCATTCGGGGTGGTGTTCTTCAGATATTCGAGCGCGACCTTGGCCTTGGCCACGAGTGCGGCGAACGCCTGCGGTTCATGGATGGCCATGTCGGACAGGATCTTGCGATCGATCTCGATACCGGACTTGTTGAGGCCGTCGATGAAGCGGCCATAGGTCAGGCCATGCTCGTGCGTCGCGGCGTTGATGCGCTGGATCCACAGCGCGCGGAACGAGCGCTTGCGGTTCTTGCGGTCGCGATACGCATACTGCATCGACTTTTCGACCGCCTGCTTGGCGATGCGAATGGTGTTCTTGCGGCGGCCGTAGAAGCCTTTCGCGGCTTTCAGGACCTTCTTGTGCTTGGCGTGCGAGGTGACGCCTCTTTTTACGCGTGCCATGTCATGATCTCCTTAAACGCTGTTCCTGAAACCGAATGCTCAGAGGCCGTTCGGCAGAAAATTCTTGATGACCTTCTTGCCATCCGGTTCAGCCAGAACCATCGTGCCGCGGGCATTTCGAATGAACTTGTTGGAACGCTTGATCATGCCGTGACGCTTGCCGGCCGCAGCCGACAGGACTTTACCCGTACCTGTGATCTTGAACCGCTTCTTGGCGGCCGATTTGGTCTTCATCTTGGGCATTTTGCTACTCCGTATTGGTGGCGCACAATCGCGCTTCTTGTTCGCTTCGGGCGGACCAAAGCCCGAAAAGCAAATGAAACCGCCACGGCATGCCCTGCCGGGCGGTTTTCTTGGAACGGCGGTCCTATACGTCAAAGCGGGCTGGCGCGCAACACCCGAGCGGCTGCGACGCTCTCTCCGCGATCAGGGCAGCCTAAACAGCACCGGCAGAATGCCCGATTGCTGGGCGCCATCGATGGTCTCGAACACCGGCAACGCCACCAGAAACACCAGCCCGTCGAGCAAGGTGGTCAGCAAGAGGCGCGGCTTGAAGCTGCCGGTGTCGCCTTCCTGGTAGAGCGACAGCTGGGGGAAGAAACGCGGCACCCGCGCCAGATAGGCTGTATAGGGCGCGCCGAGAACCTCCTTGAGATACCGTTCCTCGCGCAGGATGACGATGTGGAAGGCGCCGGCGCACAAAAGCGCAAACAGGACGATGCCGGAGAACGAGCCGATCTGCGCCCCGACGCCGGCGGCGGCAACGGTCGAGAACACGTAGAGCGGATTGCGGGTGATCGAATAGGGGCCGCCGGTGACCACTTCGGAGGATTTGCGCCCGCCGATATAGAGTGTCGACCACAAGCGGCCGACGACGCCAAGGAAGATCAGCAGCACGCCGACCATCTCGATCGTTTCATGCACCGGGGTATCGGGCGGGAAGGTCGACTGGCCGAACAGCAGTGCCGCAAACAGCACCACCACCAGCACCGCAAGCACCATCCGGCGCATGTGCTGGTAGCCGCCCAGCTCCTTGATGGGCGCAGGGTTGATTTCATTGGCCATGTCGGGAATCCGATCGTCGAGAAGCTTTGCCGGCGATCGCGGCGTCTGGACAGGAGAATCGGCGTCCCGCCGATCGCCGGGACGCCATGAGACAGGATTCAGGCGGATTTAGAGCGCAACGCCCGAACTGATCTAGCGCGGGGCCAGCACCATCATCATCTGGCGGCCTTCCAGCTTCGGCTCGGCTTCGACCTTGGCGATGGTAGCCGTCTCCTCGCGCACCTTGTTCAGGAGCTGCATGCCGAGTTCCATATGCGCCATCTCGCGGCCGCGGAAGCGCAGCGTCAGCTTGACCTTGTCACCTTCCTCGAAGAAGCGCCGCACGGCCTTCATCTTGGTTTCGTAGTCATGGCTGTCGATGTTCGGGCGCATCTTGATCTCCTTGATCTCGATGACCTTCTGGTTCTTGCGCGCCTCGGCCGCCTTCTTCTGGTTGGCGTATTTCAATTTGCCGAGATCGAGAATTTTGACGACAGGCGGCACCGCATTGGGCGAGATCTCGACCAGATCGAGCCCTGCCTCTTCGGCGAGCAGCAATGCGTCGTTGATGGAAATATCGCCGCGGTTCTGGCCATCGGCGTCGATCAGCTGGACCCGGGGAACCCGGATATCACGGTTGGAGCGCGGGCCATCTTTGGTGGGCGCCGCTGCTTTGAAAGGTCTGCGAATGGTCGTGGTCTCCTTGGCCGTTTCGTTCAGGGTTTCAATCTAGAAATGTTCAGGACGCGCCAATGTGGTGAGCGCGCGGGCGGAGTCAATAGCACAGCGCTGACAGAAAATCACCCTGATCGCAGGCCTGCACCAAACAAAGGATGTCGCGAGCACTTTCCGCCTCGCCTGTGCCTGTGTCAAAAGACCGGCGAGTAAAAATCAGGCTCCCACAATCAGGCCCCCAGAACCAGGATTGATCCACAGCCATGACCGCGACCGCCCTAACCCTGCTGGATGTCGACGGCATCGATATCGCGGTTCGCCATTCCTCGGGCGCAACGCCCGGCGTCGTCTGGCTCGGCGGCTACAAATCCGACATGCTGGGCACGAAGGCGCAGACGCTGTCGGATTGGGCGGCCAGGGAAGGCCGCGCATATCTGCGCCACGACTATTCCGGCCATGGCGAATCCGGCGGCGCCTTTGCCGACGGTACCATTTCGAAATGGCTTGGCGAGAGCCTCGCCGCCTTCCGGCATTTCACCGAGGGCAAGCAAATCCTGGTCGGCTCGTCGATGGGCGCCTGGATCGCGCTGCGCATGGTGCAGGAGCTGCGTAAGACGGGCGACAGCAATGTGGTTGGCCTGGTGCTGCTCGCGCCGGCGCCGGATTTCACCGCCGAGCTGGTCGAGCCGGCTCTGACGGAGGAACAGAGGCGCGACCTCCGGGAGAAAGGCTTTTTCGAAGAACCTTCGGACTATTCCGCCGAGCCTTACATCTACACAAGCGCGCTGATCGAGGACGGCAGGGCGAACCGGGTCATGACCGGGCCGATCGATACCCATTGCCCCGTCCACATCCTGCAGGGTCTGGCCGACGCCGACGTGCCGGCAAGCCATGCGCTGAAGCTGGTCTCGCTGCTGCCGGCCGACGACGTCACCTTGTCGCTCATTCCCGACGGCGACCACCGCCTGTCGCGGCCGCAGGATCTCGACATGCTGCTGAGGGCGGTGGGCGACATGGTTCAGCGGGCGGGGTAGGCGAGAATGCGCATTTCCATCCCGATATCCGCCTTTGTCGCGGCAATCGTCGGCTTCGGCGGCACGCTGGCCGTCGTCATTGCCGCCGCCAAGGCGGTTGGCGCCACGCAAGCCGAGACCGCGAGCTGGGTGACGGCAGTGTGCGTGGCGATGGCGATCGAATGCTTGTGGCTGTCCTGGCGCACGAAAATACCCATCATCACCGCCTGGTCGACACCGGGCCTGGCGCTGATGGCGGCATCGAGCGGGTTTACCATGGCTGATGCGGTCGGCGCCTTCATCGTCACCAGCTTGATGTTGATCGCCACCGGCCTGTTCAAGCCGCTGACCCAGCTGATATCAAGGATACCGGCGTCAGTCGCGTCCGGCATGCTGGCGGGCATCGTCGTCACCTTCGCGCTCAATGCCGTCAAGACCATTCCGGTCGACCCCTGGCTGATCCTGCCGCTGATCGCGGCCTTCTTCGTCATTCGCCTGTTCAACCCGGCGCTGTCGGTGCTGGCGGTGCTGATCGGCGGCGGCATCGCCGCATTCCTGACAGGCCGCGTCGGCGGACTGCCGGCGCCGGAACTGTCGACGCTGACGCTGATTGCCCCGCATTTCAGCGCCGCAGCTGTCATCGGCCTGGCGCTGCCGCTCTACCTCGTCACCATGGCGTCGCAGAACCTGTCGGGTCTCGCCGTCTTGCGCGCCGCCGGCTATCACCCCGAACCCGGCCCGCTGATCGGCGTCACCGGCCTGTTCTCGCTGCTGTCGGCGCCGTTTGGCGGCTCGACCACCAATCTGGCCGCGATCTCTGCGGCGATCTGCACCGGGCCGGACGTCCATCCCGACCCGGCCGAGCGCTGGAAGACCGGACCCTTCTATGCACTTGCCTATCTGATCTTCGCGGTTTTCGGCGCCTCGCTGGTGGCGATCTTCGCCGTCCTGCCGCAGAGCCTGATCGTTCTGGTAGCCGGCCTGGCGCTGATGGGATCGCTCGCCAACGCGCTGTCGATCGCCCTCAAGGACGAGGACCAGCGCATGGCGGCTACTGTCACCTTCGTTGTCACCGCGTCGGGGCTGACTTTGTTCGGCGTTGGCGCCGCCTTCTGGGGCTTGGTCGCCGGCCTGGTCATGCTTTTCCTCGAAGCGCTCAAAAAGCGATAATCATTTCAGGACCTTGTCCGGTTTTGGCGGACGTTGTCTTGAATCGCCGTTTTTCTCATCCCATTTCGAATCCACGCAGCCGCTCTTGGCTGTCTCCAACCGAAGGAATGGGAGAAAATGAACACATCCGCATTGATCCGCCCGGCCTGGACGCCGGCGACCATCGCGCTGATGGTGATCGGCTTCATGGTGTTCTGGCCGCTTGGCTTCGCCATGCTCGCCTACATCATCTGGGGCGACCGGCTTGACGGCTTCAAGCGCGACGTCAACCGCGCCACGGACGGCATCTTCGCCGGCTGCCGCCGCGGTTCCGACAAGGCCGCGCGCTGGGGCCACGGTTCGGCCCGCACCGGCAATGTCGCTTTCGACGACTGGCGCGAGAAGGAACTCGAACGCCTCGCCGAAGAGCGTCGCAAGCTCGACGAGATGCTGAGCGAGTTCGATGAGTACGCCCGCGAATTGCGCCGCGCCAAGGACCAGGACGAGTTCGACCGCTTCATGGCCAACCGCAACAAGTCGACGGCGCCTGCGAAAACAGGCTCGGCCGAAACGGCCAAGCCCGCGACCCCCAAGCGCAAGGGCCCGAACCTGCTTGACGACTGAGGCTGCGCGCATGACCCCGAAAATCGGAACCGATTTTCGGAAAGGTTCATGCGCCGAATTAGAGTGCTATAGCGTCCTGTGCGCGTCAGAGACGCGCGGCGCTGTAGGACAGGCCTTGGCATGATGGACGGCGTCGCGCGAGCGGCGCCGTTTCTTTTTTGTTCTGGTCGTTTTCCTCGAATCGCGTATCGTTCAGCCATGTCCTTCGGCTTTTTCCGCAACCTGACCAAACCAAAACCCTCGCCTGTCGAAGAGCGAGAGCACGTCGTTGCCGGCCGCACACTGCCGCTCAGGATCGTCGAGAGCGCCCGCGCACGGCGGCTGACGCTGCGCATCGATTCGGGCGGCCAGGGGCTGCGCATCACCGTGCCGCCGGGCCTGCGCCGCGGCGAGGTGGAGAAATTCCTTCACCGCCACCAGGACTGGCTGGAGCAGCGTCTGGCCAAGGTACCGACACGGCCGCAAGTGCGCCCCGGCATCAAGATCCCGATACGCGGCGTCGCGCATCGCATCGTCCACGAACCGTCGAAACGCGGCACCGTCACCGTGTCGCGCGACGAGCGCGGTCCGCTGCTGATCGTCCATGGCGAGCGCATACATTTGCCGCGCCGCATCGCCGATTTCCTCAAGCGCGAGGCCAAGAAGGACATCGAGAAGCTGGTGGTCAAGCATACCGAAGCCATCGGCAAGCGCGCCAAGGCGATCCGCTTCAAGGACACGTCGAGCCGCTGGGGCTCCTGCACTTCCGACGGCAATTTGTCCTTCTCATGGCGCATCATGATGGCGCCGACGCCGGTGATAAACTACCTGGTCGCGCATGAAGTGGCGCATCTCAAGGAGATGAACCACGGCCCGAAATTCTGGAAATTGTGCGAGCAGCTCTGCCCCGACACCGACCGCTGCAAGGACTGGCTGAAGAGGAATGGTGGGGCGTTGCAGGCGATTGTGTTCGATTAGCCTGCGCCGGCGCCGCGCTCAATCATCATTGGCCGCATTAAGCTCTTCAGGCCGCAGCCCTTCGTCGCCATGGCGCGGCCATGGCAGGAAATTCTGCTCGAACGCATCGCTGCCGAAATAATCCAGGACCCGGTGCGCTTCTGCCCCGTCGAAGGCGGCCTTTTGCATCAGATGCGCGATGACGTCGCGCGCTTGCGCGATCTTCTGCCTGAGTTCGGCTATGCTCTGGTCGGCCATTCGTCTGCTCCGCCTTGCTTCTCCCATCAATAGGTAGCGCCTTTGGCGTTGCCGGCAAACAGCATGCTTTTTCTCGACTCTTGGCCGGTTTCGTGCCAAGCCCCGCGCCATGGCGCTCGATATCAAGATCTGTGGATTGAAGACCGATGAGGCAATGGCCGCGGCATTGGCCGGCGGCGCCAGCCATGTCGGCTTCATCTTCTTTGCTAAAAGCCCGCGCTATGTCGAGCCTGCGGCAGCCGGCCGCCTGCGCGAGGCGGCAATCGGCAAGGCCAGGGCGGTCGCCGTGACCGTCGATGCCGATGACGCATTCCTGGATGAGATCGTCGCCAAAATGCGCCCCGACATCCTGCAGTTGCACGGCACGGAGACGCCCGAGCGGGTGGCAGAGGTGAAAGCTCGCTACGGCCTGCCTGTCATGAAGGTGTTCTCCGTCAGTGAGGTAGCCGATCTCGAGCGGCTAAAGCCGTTCATCGGCGTTGCCGATCGCTTCATGTTCGATGCCAAGCCACCAAAGGGCTCGCAACTTCCGGGCGGCAATGGCGTCGCCTTTGACTGGCGCATCCTGGCCGGCCTTGACGCCGGGCTCGATTACATGCTTTCCGGTGGGCTCAACGCCGCCAATATCGGCGACGCCCTGAGATCAGCCAATCCGCCCGCGATAGACATTTCGTCGGGGGTGGAAAGCGGTCCAGGCGTCAAGGATCCGGCGCTGATCGAGCAGTTTTTCCGGGCAGTCAGGGCCGTGCGCGACGACCGCGCCGCCTGAACACTTTTTTCGAACCAGGAGATCGGCGATGGACCAGCCGGCGACACCCAATTCCTTCCGCACCGGACCCGACGAACAGGGCATGTTCGGCATCTTCGGCGGCCGCTTCGTGGCCGAGACGCTGATGCCGCTGATCCTCGATCTGGAGCGGCACTGGAACGAGGTCAAGAACGATCCGGACTTCAAGACTGAGTTGACCAACCTCTCGACCCACTATGCCGGGCGGCCGTCAAAGCTGTATTTCGCCGAAGGCCTGACCAAACATCTTCGTGAGGTTTCCTCGGCGAAGGGCCTCGGGGGCGGCGCCAAGGTCTATTTCAAGCGCGAGGACCTGAACCACACCGGTTCGCACAAGATCAACAATTGCCTCGGTCAGATTCTGCTCGCCAAGCGCATGGGCAAGAAGCGCATCATCGCCGAGACGGGCGCCGGCCAGCACGGCGTGGCGGCGGCCACAGTCGCGGCGCGCTTCGGCTTTCCCTGCGTGGTCTATATGGGCGCCACCGACGTCGCCCGCCAAAGCCCCAACGTCTTCCGCATGAAGCTGCTCGGCGCCGAAGTGCGGCCGGTCACCGCCGGCCACGGCACGCTGAAGGACGCCATGAACGAGGCGTTGCGCGACTGGGTCACCAATGTCGAGGACACTTATTACCTGATCGGCACTGCCGCCGGCCCGCATCCCTATCCGGAGCTGGTGCGCGACTTCCAGTCGGTGATCGGCATCGAGGCGCGCGCCCAGATCCTCGAACAGGAAGGCCGGCTACCCGACACCATCATCGCCGCTGTCGGCGGCGGCTCGAACGCCATCGGCCTGTTCCATCCGTTCCTGGATGACAAAGAAGTCCGCATCATCGGCATCGAAGCCGGCGGCCGCGGCCTTGACGGCATCGAGCATTGCGCCTCGATGAATGCCGGCGCGCCCGGCGTGCTGCACGGCAACCGCACCTATCTCCTGCAGAACGCCGACGGCCAGATCCTCGACGGCCATTCGATCTCAGCCGGCCTCGACTATCCCGGCGTCGGCCCCGAACATTCCTGGCTGCGCGATTCCGGCCGCGTCGAATATGTGCCGATCCTCGACGACGAGGCGCTGGAAGCCTTCAAGCTGACGACACGCGTCGAAGGCATCATCCCGGCGCTGGAATCCGCGCACGCCATCGCGCATGCGGTCAAGATCGTGCCGGATATGGACAAGGACCAGATCGTCATCGTCAACCTGTCGGGACGCGGCGACAAGGATGTGCACACAGTGGCCTCGATGCTGGGCATGGAGATCTGATCATGGTGACCCGCATCGACCGCCGCATGGCAAAACTGAAGTCCGAGGGCCGCCCGGCGCTCGTCACCTATTTCATGAGCGGCGACCCCGACTACGACACCGCTTTGTCGATCATGAAGGCGCTGCCCAAGGCCGGCGCCGACATCATCGAAATGGGCATGCCGTTTTCCGATCCGATGGCCGATGGACCGGCGATCCAGGCCGCCGGCCTGCGGGCGCTGAAAGGTGGCCAGACCCTGGTCAAGACGCTGAAGACGGCGGCTGATTTCCGCGCCACCGACAATGAAACGCCGATCGTGCTGATGGGCTACTACAACCCGATCTACATCTACGGTGTCGACCGCTTCCTCAAGGACGCGATCGCCAGCGGCATTGACGGGTTGATCGTCGTCGACCTGCCACCGGAGATGGATGAGGAACTCTGTATCCCTGCGCTGAAGGCCGGCATCAACTTCATCCGCCTGGCAACGCCGACCACCGATGACAAGCGCCTGCCCAAGGTGCTGCAGAATACGTCGGGCTTCGTCTATTACGTGTCGATGACCGGCATCACCGGCTCGGCTTTGGCCGACACCGGCAAGGTTGCCGCCGCGGTCAAGCGCATCAAGGGCCACACCAACTTGCCGGTCTGCGTCGGCTTCGGCGTCAAGACCGCCGAGCAGGCGCGCATCATCGGCGCCAATGCCGACGGCGTCGTCGTCGGCACCGCGATCGTCAACGCGGTCGCCAATGTGCTGGGACCGAGGGGCGAGAAGACCGCCGACCCGGCCGAGGCGGTCGCCACCCTGGTCAGCGGACTGTCTCAGGGCGTGCGTTCGGCCCGCCTTGCTGCTGCCGAATAGTTTCCCTACTTAGGCCTTGTGCAAGTCGTTATCCCAAAACCGGTTCCCACTTTTGGGCGACATGCACGAGCCAACTCTTCGTCAGGACAGGAACCGAAGCGATGAACTGGATCACCAACTACGTTCGCCCGAGGATCAATTCGATGCTCGGTCGGCGCACCGACATGCCCGAGAATCTCTGGATCAAGGATCCCGAGACCGGCGAGATGGTGTTCCACAAGGACCTGGAATCCAACCAGTTCGTCATCCCGTCATCGGGCCATCACATGAAGATTTCGGCCAAGGAACGGCTGAAATTCTTCCTCGACGACGGCAAATACGAGCAGCTTGAGAACCCCAAGGTCATGCAGGACCCGCTCAAGTTCCGCGACGAGAAGCGCTACACGGACCGGCTGAAGGACGCCAAGGCCAAGACCGGCCTGGAAGACGCCATCATCAATGCGCTGGGCACGGTCGAGGGCCTGCCGGTTGTAGTGACGGTGCAGGATTTCGCCTTCATGGGCGGCTCGCTCGGCATGGCCGCGGGTGACGCCATTGTGCACGGTTTCGAGGTCGCCTTGCAGCGCAAGCGGCCGCTGATCCTGTTTGCCGCCTCCGGTGGCGCGCGTATGCAGGAAGGCATCTTGTCGCTGATGCAGTTGCCGCGCACCACGATCGGCGTCGATCGGCTGAAGGAAGCCGGCCTCCCATACATCGTCGTCTTGACCAACCCGACCACCGGCGGCGTCACCGCCTCCTACGCCATGCTGGGCGACGTGCATATCGCCGAGCCCGGCGCGCTGATCGGCTTCGCCGGCCCGCGCGTCATCGAGCAGACTATCCGGGAGAAACTGCCGGACGGTTTCCAGCGCTCCGAATATCTGATGGAGCACGGCATGGTCGACATGGTGGTGTCGCGGCTGGAACTGCGCGAGACGATTTCACGGCTGTTGAAAATCCTGCTCAAACTGCCGCAGGAGCAAAAGCCGCTGGAGCCGGAAATCCTGCCGCCGTCGGTCATCCCGACGGAAGCCCGCCCGCAGGCCTGACGCGACATTTCTGGCCGCAAACCGCGATTGCGTGCACCTGCGCGCATGCGTAGGATTCGCTCATGACAACGCTTGCCGCAGATCGTGAAATCGAAGCCCTGATGGCGCTGCATCCGAAAGGCTTCGACCTTTCGCTCGACCGCATCACAAGGCTGCTCGAACGCCTCGGCAATCCGCAGGAGCGGCTGCCGCCGGTCATCCATATCGCCGGCACCAACGGCAAGGGCTCGTGCGCGGCCTTTTCGCGCGCGCTGCTCGAAGCCGGCGGCCACCTTGTCCATGTCCACACTTCGCCGCATCTGGTGAACTGGGCCGAGCGCTACCGACTGGCGGCCGAGGGCGGCGGCCGGCTGGTCGACGACGAGACCTTCGCCGAGGCCATCGCCCGCGTCGCCCGGGCCAATCAAGGCCAGAAGATCACCGTCTTCGAAATCCTAACCGCCGTCACCTTCATCCTGTTTTCCGAACATCCGGCTGCCGCCGCCATCATCGAGGTCGGCCTTGGCGGCCGCTTCGACGCCACCAATGTCGTTGCCCGGCCGGCGGTGTCGGTGGTCATGCCGGTGTCGATGGATCACGAAGCCTATCTCGGCGACCGGGTCGAACTGATCGCCGCCGAAAAGGCCGGCATCATGAAGCGCGGCTGCCCGGTGGTCATCGGCGCGCAGGAGAGCGAGACGGCGCTGCAAGTGCTGATCGAAACCGCCGAGCGGCTGGATTGCCCGACCTTCGTCTACGGCCAGGATTTTCTCGCCTTCGAGGAAAACGGCCGCATGGTCTATCAGGATGAGGACGGGCTGATGGACCTGCCGCCACCGCGCCTGCCCGGGCGCCACCAGTTCGCCAATGCGGCGGCAGCGATTGCCGCCGTCAAGGCCGCCGGTTTCGAAATCAGTCATCGCGCCACTGAGAAGGCGATGGCGAGCGTCGCATGGCCGGGCCGCATGCAGAAACTGGTACAGGGCCGGCTGATGGAGCTGGCGCCCAAGGGCGCCGACATCTGGCTCGACGGCGGCCACAATCCGGGCGCCGGCATGGTCATTGCCGAGGCGCTGGCCGAGCAGGAGGAAAAGAACCCGCGGCCGCTGTTTCTGATCTCCGGCATGATCAACACCAAGGACCAGAGCGGCTACTTCCACGCCTTCAAGGGCCTGGCACGGCATGTCTACACCGTGCCGGTGAGCATGAGCGATGCCGGCGTGCCGAATGACGAGCTGGCGGTGCGGGCGACCGAAGCCGGCCTCACGGCCGAACCGGTCAGTTCCGTCGCCAGTGCGCTGATGCTGCTGCGCGACACCTGGGACGGGCCGGCGCCGCGCATCCTGATCGGCGGTTCCTTGTATCTCGCCGGCGCGGTGCTGGCCGAAAACGGCACGCCGCCAACCTGAAGCCATTTCACTGCGAGGAGCCCATCATGATCAAGGTCAAGCAACTCGCCCATGTCTGCATCTTCGCGCATGATCTGGAGGCGACGCGAAGCTTCTACCGCGACGTGCTTGGCCTCGACACCCGGTTCAATTTCCTGCGCGACGGCAAGATCTTCGGCTTCTACCTCAATTGCGGCGGCCGCAGCCATGTCGAGGTGTTCCAGAAGGACGGCACTGCATATAGCGAGCAGAACCAGATCAATCATTTCTGCCTTGAGGTCGAAGATCTAGACGCGGCGATCGCCCACATCAAATCGAAGAGCATCGACGTTACCGCCAAGAAGCATGCCTGCGACGACACCTTTCAGGCCTGGATCCGAGATCCCAACGGCGTGAAGATCGAGCTGTTCGAATACACCGCAAAAAGCGCGCAATTCGCCGGCGGCGACCGCATCGCCGACTGGTGAGCTGTGTTGGTGTCGACGAGGATCAAAGCTCCGGCCCTGTATGGACCTTGCGGCTTTTCCGGATGATTTCTTCCAGATCGATATCCGCGCCACTGCTTGCCGTCAGGCGGGAGTAGAAGGTGGACGCCGGTTCTCGCCCCGCCTCCCGAATCTCATAGGATTCAAGCGCCGTTCGACGATGTCTGCGATCGAGCGGTTTTCGCGATGAGCAAGACGATGCGCAAGATCTCGTGCTTTTGCGCTGCGGACGGAAAGCCGGGGTTCGGCCATTTCAAAATACCTTCGAGAAAATATATCCCCCATTTAGGACGAGCCATCAAGATGGCAGAGGATGGCAAGCCATCACCTTAGCTCAATCTCGATGAAGGCATACTCGCCGTCATTGGCGCTAATGACGTCGTGTTCGACGCCCTCCTTTCGGAAATAGGGCGCACCCTTCTTCATCTCGGCAAAACTCTCGCCGTCCTTGGTCACCAGCTTCACCTTGCCATCCATCAGCGGTACCACGACATAGTCGTGGCCGTGGCGATGCCAGCCGGTGTTGTCGCCGGGCTGGAACCGATACTCGGTGACAATAACGCGCTCGTTGTCGATGAAGACGGTGGCCTTGGCGGATCCGGTCATTCTGTCTCTCCTGTCCAGCCTCAAGCAGAAGACATGGAGCCTTCAGGCGCGAGGGCCAGAGAGGTCAGGCGATAACGCCAAAGAAAAGCCCGGCGCGAGGGCCGGGCTTAACTTCAGAAACTCCTACAGGATCAGGCGAGGCTGCCATTGATCCAGTGCGACAGCGCGGTCTTCGGCGCGGCGCCGACCTTCATGTCGGCGACTTCGCCGCCCTTGAAGATCATCAGCGTCGGGATCGAGCGCACGCCGAATTGGGCGGCAAGCTCGGGGTTCTCGTCGATGTTCAGCTTGGCGATCTTGATCTTGTCGCCGAGTTCGTTGGCGATCTCTTCCAGCGACGGACCGATCATCTTGCAGGGGCCGCACCATTCTGCCCAGAAATCCACGACGACGGGCTGCGAGGCGTTGAGCACATCGGCCTGGAAATTGCTCTTGTCGACCTTGACGGTGGCCATACGAAAATCCTTTCGAAATTTATCTCGCACCAAATGTGGTGGTTCAGCAGCCCTTCTTCAAGCAGAACTTGTGTCACGCTCCCGTGAGTCGGGCAAGGGCGTCATCCATCGCCTGCGCCGGCAGTTCGATCAGCCTCGGCGCCTCGGTAAACAGCAGAGCCGCCGTCACTGCGCGGCCGGGGTAAAGTGGCTTGAGCAAGGCGCGGTAGAGCGCCAGCTGCAGTATATAGGCTGGCGGCACCTGGGCCAGGCTCGCTGGCGCCGGCCGGTTGGTCTTGTAGTCGACGATCGATACGCGCCCGGGCGTCACCGCCAGCCGGTCGATCTTGCCGGAGATCGAGCGCAGCCTGCCCTTGACCTCGATACTGCCCATGACGGCCACTTCGGCGCGGGACGAGGGCGAAAACAGCCCGGCAAAACGCGAATCTCTGAGGATCGCCATCACCGAAGCCAGCGCCTTGTTGCGCTCGGCCTCCGGCCAGTCGGCGCCGGCTCGAATGAGATACTGCGCCGCCGCGCCTTGCTGTTCGTCTTCGGCAAAACCGGGCAGCATCTGCAGCAGCTTGTGCAGCGCCAGCCCGCGCATCACGGCAAAACCGGGCTCCGCTTCGCTGTCCAGCACCGGCGAACGCGTATCGACGACCGCCTCCTTGCCCTCGTCGATCAGCGCCGACGCGCCGGAAGGCGACAGCGGGCGCGGCAGCTCCTCATAAGGCGGTAAGGGCCGGAACAAGCCCACCGGCAGCGGCGGCACCTGTTGCGGCAGCCGCGACTCGTCGGCTGCCGCTTGCGCCACCGGCGGAAGCTTGGTCATGACGAAACGGTGCACCGGCTCGCTGCTGGCGGGGTGGCGGCGCTCGGTGCTTTCGGGTGCACCTGTCAGCGCGCGGCTGACGATCGAATGCCAGGTGCCGGTGCTGGGCTGACGCTTGCCGTGATAGCCGCAGACGATCAGCCGGTCCTCGGCGCGCGTCATGCCGACATAGAGCAGCCGGCGGTATTCGTCGTCGGCAAGCTCCCGCGCCCTGGCCGAGGCCGCCTTGGAGAAGCCGTTCGCGACATCGGCGGCCGAGCGCCAGAGATAGCCCTTGCCGTCGAAATTGCGGCCCGAAGCGTCGAACGGCATCAGCCGCGGCAGATGCTGGTCGCTGAACGGCGCCGACCCGCCATCGACCAGGAAGACAACAGGCGCTTCCAGGCCCTTGGCGGCGTGCACGGTCATCACGCGGACCTCGTCGCGCGTCTGGTCCATCTCGCGCTTGATCTCCGGGCCGGTGTTTTCCAGCGTCGCCAGGAAAGCCTCCAGCCCCGGCAAGCCGGTGCGTTCTTCGGCCAGACAGAAACTCAGGAACTCGTCGAGAATATCGCCGGCTTCCGGTCCAAGCCGGGCGATCATCTTCTTGCGCAGGCCGTCGCGCGCCAGCACCCCGGCGTAGAATTCGAACACCGGCCGGAACGCCGCCTCGTTGGCCCAGCCGTCGAGCCGGGCAACGACATCGGTCAGCGCGGTATTGTCGCCAGCATGCTGGCGTAATGAGGCGATCAGCGATGTTCCGGCTGGCCGTCCGGCGCCAAGCGTAAAAAGCGTCTCCTCCGACACGTCGAAAACCGGGCTGCGCAGCACGGCGGCGAGCGACAGGTCATCCTGCGGCTGGATGAGGAAATGGCCGAGTGCGATCAGGTCCTTGACCGCGATGTGGCCGGGCAGGCTCAGCCGGTCGGCGCCGGCGACGGGAATATCGCGGTCCTTCAGCGCGCGCGACAGCGCATGGACGAAGCGGTCGCGCTTGCGCACCAGCACCAGTATGTCGCCGGCCCTTAACCTGTGTCCCTTGCCCTCGATGATCTCGCGGTCCTTGAGCCAGGTCTGGATGGTCGCAGCCACGTGCTCGGCCACCCGCACAGCCGGCGCGCTGGCATGATTGACCGGCAACGTCCAGTCGTCGGGCTCCTCGACGGCGTCAGCGCCGAGCGACGGCCAGACCTCGACATAGCCAGGCGCGTCGTTGCGGATCGCCTTGTGGTCGAGCGGATCGGGGTCATGGCTGATGCCGCGCCGCACGCCCGGATCGGCAAAGACGCGGTCGACGGCGGCAAGCACGTCGTCGGTCGACCGGAACGACCAGGTCAGTTTCAGGTCGGCAAACGAAGCATTGGCGGCGTTCACGCGTCCGGAAAACAAGAGCCGGCTGTCGGCGAAGGAATCCGGCGCGGCACCCTGAAAGGAATAGATCGACTGCTTTTCGTCGCCGACGGCGAACACCGTGCGATTGGTCGTGCCGCGCTGGCCGTGGCCGGCAAAGAACTCCTCCGCCAGCCGCTTCACCACCTCCCATTGGTCGGGGCTGGTGTCCTGCGCCTCGTCCAGCAGGATGTGGTCGATACCCTGGTCGAGCTTGTACTGCACCCAGGGGCCGGCATCGGGCCGCGCCAGAAGGTTGACGGTGCGGGTGATGAGGTCGTTGAAATCGAGAAAGCCGCGGCTGCGCTTCAGGCGCTCGTACCGCACGATCAGCCAGTCGGCTATGGTCAACGCCGCGACCGTGCCTTCCAGCATCCGGAACAGCGCCAGCCGGTCGGAGACGTCTGTTATCGACTTGACGGCCGCCAGATAGCGCTCGGGAAGGTCGGGCAGCCGGCCGAGCAGCGCCTTCTTGAACAACTTTGAGGGATCATAGGGGTCGCCATCGGCCTTGAGAAAGGCTTTGCCGAGCATCTGCAGCCGGCGGGTCGGGTCCGTCTCGGCAAAGGCCAAGCGGGCATAGGGCAAGAGATTGTTGAGCACGGTGCGGGCGTCGGCGGCCTCGGCGGCACTGGCGAACACTGCAAAGAAGTCCGGCAGGAAACCCGGCAGCGGCCATACCGATGCCGCTATGTCTTCGGCGCTCTGCCCGGGGCGAAAATGGAATTCGTCGAACAGGGCCTGAAAGCCGCCGCCGTCGCGCCGGACCGCATCGATGAAGCCGCGTAAGCCGTCGCGCTTGCGCACGATTTCGGCGAGCAGCGCATCGAGTCCGTGTTCGCCGCCGCGCTCCAGCACGGTGGCAAAGGCCTCGGCCAGTCCGGTGTCTCCGGCTGACGTGCCCGAAATCATGTCGCGGCGGGCGCCAGCAAACAGCGAGGCCTCCATCTGCGGATCGAGCATTTCGAAATGCGCCGGGATGTTGGCCTCCAGCGGAAACTGGTGCAGCACCGATTCGCAGAAGGCGTGGATGGTCTGGATCTTCAGCCCGCCCGGCGTTTCCAGCGCTTCGGCAAACAGCCGGCGCGCCCGCCGCATCGTGTCGCGGTCGGGTCGGCGGCCGTCCACCGCCTCAATCTTTGTGGCAAGCTCGGCATCGCCGAGCGCCGTCCATTCCGACAGGGTCGAGAACACGCGGTTCGACATGTTGGCGGCGGCCGCCCGCGTATAGGTCAGGCACAGGATCTTCGACGGATCGGTGCCGTTGAGCAGCAGCCGGATGACGCGCTGGGCCAGCACATGCGTCTTGCCCGAGCCGGCATTGGCCGAAACCCAGGCCGAGTTCTTCGGGTCGGAAGCGCGCGCCTGGTTGGCGGCGGTTTCGCTCGGGACGGGATAGGCTTTTTTCATGCCTCCCCCGCCTCGTCATCGCTGTCGCCACCGGCCGACCATTCGAGCACGCGCGCCAGATGGTCGTAATCGCCATCGCTCTCGCCCTCGCGAAACGGCAGCGCCCGCGACAGGTAGCCGGTCGTCGGATCGGCATAATGGACCAGCAGCTTTTCCAGCCGCGCCCAGGCCTCCTCGGCGAGGTCTTCGGCGGTCCGGGGCTGGCGGTTGTAGTCGAGGATGGATTCCTCGAACACTTCGCCATTCGGCTTCAGCCGCACGAATGCAAGCTGCGAGGGTTCGCGCGCGCCAAGCCCCTTGAAGGCGCCGCGCCGGAGCAGCGCCCCTTCGAGCGCCAGCTGTGGCGCCAGCAGCGTGTGCGCCTGCGCCTTGGATGGCGAGGAGCCGGTCTTGTAATCGAGAATGTCGGCCATGCCACCGGCCAAAAGGTCGACGCGGTCGGCATAGCCGGACAGCGTCACACCGGTACGGCCGACAGCCGTCTTTTCGGCGCGCTCCTCGGCATGCCGCCGGGCGACGGCAGGGGCGCGGCCGCGCTCCCATTCGATGATGTTGGCGGCGAGCTTTTCGAAGCGCGGCCACCACACCGCCTCGACATCGGCGGGTAGGGCAATGTCGGCGAAGCAGGTCCGGCCGGCAGCGATGAGGCGTTCCAGAGCTTCGGGCGCGCGGGGATCCGCCACCTCTGTCGAGAACAGATGCAGGATGTCATGAAACAGCGTGCCGCGCTCGGCCGCACCGGGATCGCGGATCACCGGCTCGAGCGGCAGAAGGCTCAGAATACGCTTGGCATAGACCGCATAGGGGTCGCGGCGCAGCGTCTCGATCTCGGTCACCGAGAAGTGGGTGGGCCGCATGCTCAGCGGCGGTTTCGGCTGCGGTCGCGGCGCGAAATGCTGCCGCTCGCCGGCATCGAGCGCGCGCGCCCAGGCAAGCAATTCGTCGCCGCGCCCGCGCAATGCGGCCGCCGGATCCTTGCCGATGAAGGTGAGGATGCGCTGCAGCCAGCGCGACGGCACCGCCGGTGCGTCGCCGGCTCGGGCGGAGCGCGTCAGCACCACCTTTTTCGCCCCCATCGCCATCTGGAAGTCGTGGGCGGCAAGGCCGATACGGCGCTCCGGCGGCTCGAGATCGATGCCGGTCTTCATCAACCGCGACATGAAGCGATCGCTTTCCGGCTTGCGTGGCCACACGCCCTCGTTCAGCCCGCCAATGACCAGCGTGTCGACATTCTGCAGCCGCGCTTCCAGCGCCCCCCAAATGGCGATGTTGCGGTCGGTGCCTTGCCCGGGCTTGACCGTTTCCGGTGCTACCAGCGCGTCCATCACATCAGGCCATTCGTCGGCCGGGAAGTCGAACGAGGCCGAGGCCGCGACCACACCGCGCAGCAGCTCGGCGAGTTTCTCGCCGGCGTCGCCGGCATAAAATTCAGCCAGGCTGCGCTCCGCCGTGCGGCCGAGATTTTCCAGCGCGGCGACGCTCGCTCTGGTCAACGCGACAAGATCGGCATTCTCTTCACCGCGAAAGGCGGTCAGCGGCGCCAGTGCCGTCACAAGCCGGCTCAGCATATCGCGGGCATCGTCGATGCCGCGCACGCTCAGGCGCGAAAACCAGAAGGGCTGGCGCTTGTCCCCGCTCAGCCCGGCGAGACGCTCCTCGAACAGTGCTGGCAAGGCGGCGATGTCGGGGCGTCCGGTGCCGCCGCGCAGCGCCACGAGTTCGATGAGCTCGGCGGCATGGCGCACGCCGGTGCGCTCAAGTCCGAGCCCGAGCAGCGGATGCTTGAGCAGCGACAAAAGGCCGACGGGATCGCCGGGCCGGAATACCGCTTGAAGTGTGAGCCGCAGCAGGCTGGCGGCAGGCGTGTTGGCGAGCGGCGTGCCGCCGGAATCGTCAGCGATCACACCGAAGCGCAACAGCTCGGCCGAGACGCGCCGCGCCAGCCCGCGGTCGCCGGTAACGAGCGCTGCCCTGTGCCCCGGCTGTTCCACGGCGGTTTTCAGCGCGATGGCGATCGCCGCCGCCTCGTCGCGTTCGCTGGCGGCTTCGACCAGCGTCACATCGGCGAAGGCCTCGGCGATATCCAGGGCGTTGAAGCGTATGCGGGTCTCGGCCCATAGTTCCGTGGTCTCGGCCGGACGCAGCGCCTCGCCGACAAGGGCCGCGCGGAGCACCAGTGCGGGCTCGGCGGCGACCACTTCCTCGACATCGCCACGCAGCACGCCAACCTTGCCGATCAGCTTGGCCATGCCGTATTGTGGGTGGCCGAGCAGTGCCGGCCGCGCACCGGGCGCCGCAATCGCGGCAAAAGACGGTTCGTCCAGCATCCCATCGAGCCCGGGCAGCACCACGGCGCCGTTAGGCAGGCTGGCGACCGTGGCAAGCAGTTCAGCCGTGGCCGGAATAGAGCCCGTCGAGCCGGCGGCGATCACCGGGCCTTTGGGCGGGTTGCGTTCCAGCCGCTTCGCCTCGCGCCGGATCAGCGCATTGCGGTGCGCGGCCGGGTTGGAGCGGTCGCGCTCCTCCAGCAATTTCGGCCAGGCCTCGGTGACGATACGGAGGAAATCGAGCGTCACCAGCCACCAACCGGCAAGATTGCCGGTGACCAGATCGGCAAGCCTGGTCCAGTCCGTGCCTTCGGTTTCGATTTCGTCCATGAGCCGGGCGAGGTCGCGCGCCAGCCAGATCGCATCGGCGGCGGAGGCCGGCACGACAATCTCTTCGTTGAACATATCAAGGACATGCGCCGGCAGGGTGCGCTTCCAGGCCTGCACCAGCGGCGCCAGCAGCAGCAGGCGTTCGATGGCTGCGATCGGCGGCGCCATTTCAAGCTCGGTCGGCGTGCCGGCGTCGAAGGCGGCTTCGTCCTGGTCGAACTCTCCGAGCGGGCGGATGACCGGCAGGATCGCCGAACGGCGGCTCCCTCCCGGTCCCGAAAGCGCGTCGACAAAGGCGCCGCGCAGCGCACGGGCCGCGCGCCGTGTCGGCACATAGATGGTGACATCAGCCAGCGCCAGCGGATCGCCGTCGAACCGGAAGCCGGGCACCAGCCGTCCGGCCAGCAAGGCCTCGGCCAGAGTCGGCAGGAATGGCGCTCCGGGCGGGATCGAAAGAACGCGGCGCGCGCCGCTCATACCACCTTCGCGAGAGCGTCGGCGACCGCCGCTTCCGCCTGCGGAATGGCGTCGGGAGTGCCGACGGTGATCCAGCTTCCGCGCATCTGCATGCCGAACAGACGGCCAGAGGCGATTGCCTTGTCGAAATGGGTGTTGAGCGAATGCGCCCCGGCCGGCGCATCCCTGAAGATGGCGGGATTGACGATTGCCGCTCCGGCATAGATCAACCCGGCCGGATCGCCTTTCGAGCGCCGCAGGCCGCCATCCGGCGCCATCAGGAAATCCGTGCCGACACCGTGTCCGGTGGCCGAGTCGAGATCGGTAAGCATCAGCAGAATATCCATTTTCGCGCCGTCCCATGCAAGGGCAAGGCGCTCGAGGCTGGGCTGGCCGCTGTCGATCCAGAACGTATCGGCGTTGATGATGTAGAAGGGGTCGCTGCCCAGCAGCGGCAATGCCTTGACGATGCCACCCGCCGAATTCAGCAGTGCGTCGCGCTCGTCGGAAATGACGATCTTTGGCGCCCGCCTGTGGGCGATATGGGCGACGATCTGGTCCGGCAGATAGTGCACGTTGACGATGGCTTTCTCGACGCCGGCCGCTTCGAGACTGTCCAGCCCCCAGTCGAGCAAGGTCCTGCCGGCGATCCGCACCAGCGGCTTCGGCATGGTGTCGGTGATCGGCCGCATGCGCTTGCCAAGACCAGCCGCCAGCACCATCGCTGTGGTCAAGGTCACGGGAGCCGTTCCTCCAGCAGGCCATGTGCCATGTAAAACTCCTTCAACTGAGCCAGCGCCGGGTGCGCCAGCGCCCGCCTGAGATAATCGCGGATGCGCGGCAGGTGTCGGAGATAATAGGGCTTGCCGTCGCGCTTTTCGAGCCGCACGAAAATGCCGAGGATCTTCGAATTGCGCTGCGCCGCCATGATCGCATAGGCCGCGCGGAAGGCGTCCTCATCGAAGCCGCCGGCGGCGTGGCGCGCAGCGACATAGGCGTCCACGGTCCGCTGCTCGATATCGGGCGAAACGGTGACGCGGGCATCCATGGCCAGCGACGCAACGTCATAGGCCGCCGGACCCATCAGCGCGTCCTGGACATCGACGATGCCCAGCCGGTCGTGGCCTTTGCGGTCACCGCGCCAGATGATGTTGGGCGAATGGAAGTCGCGCAGCATCAGCGTGTATTCCTGTGTGTCCAGCCGATCGAGAACCGCGTTCCATTCCCTGTGATAGCCGGCGCGTAAAGCCTCGCTTGCCGGGCTGCCGGTCACCATCGGCACATACCAATCGACCAAGAGATCGGCTTCGATCAGCATGGCGGCGCGATCGAAGGGCGGCACCTCGTGGAAGACGCCCGGCACGGCCTCCATGCGCTGCGGCCAGGTCTTCCCATGCATCATCGCCAGCAATTCGGCCGCTGCCGCGTAGCGCTCGGCCACCGGCTCATCATTGCCGTCGAGAAAACCTTCCGAGCCCAGATGCTCCAGCAGCAGAAAGCCCCGTTCGAGATCCTCGGCATGGATTTTTGGGACACTGACACCTTGCGCCAGCAGCGCCTTGTCGATGGCGACGAAAGCGGTGACCGACTGCGCCGTGTGGGCGATCACGGCATAGGGCTTGCCGTCCCGCACCGGCGGCCCCAGCACCAGCCGCGGCGAATTCATCAGCACGCGCGGCGCAAGGCCGGCGAGCGAAACAATCTCGTAAGAGCGCGCCGAGGCGTCGCCGACGAAATGGCGCCGCGCGGCGTCGCCCCAACCGGCCGTTTTGAGGAAATCGCGCATCGCCAGCGATCGCGCCACGCGTTCGAAGGCAACGCCTTGGCCCGATAGTTTCGCCAATCGTCCTTCGTCCTGATGGACGAGTTCGATCCAGATCGACGTTCTCGGAAAAGCGGCCTCCGCCCGTTCCGGCCACTCGACAAGGGCAGCGCCCTGCAGCAGCGCCTCGTCGAAACCCAGCTCGTCCATCTCGCCGGCCGAGGACAGGCGATAGAGATCGAAATGGTGCACGGGGATGCGCGTGTCGTAGCTTTGCACCAAGGTGAAGGTAGGGCTCGGCACATCGAGGCCGGCATCATCGGCCAGCGCCCTGATCAGGGCCCGCGCCAGCGTCGACTTGCCGGCGCCGAGATCGCCCTTGAGCGCCAGCACGTCGCCCGGCCGCAGCGCCATGGCCAGGTCTTCGCCGAGCCTTGCGGTCGCAGCCTCGTCGGCGAGAAAACGCTCCGGCACAACAACAGTCATCGAGCGCGCTACTCGGCCGCGGCGCGGATGCCCGACGGTGCATCGGGGAAGGTGCAGATGACGGTGGTGCCCTTGTCCTTGCCGGTCTCGATGCGCACGCTGCCGCCGTGCAGCTCGACAAAGCTCTTGACGATCGACAGGCCTAAGCCCGCACCGCGCCGGCGCCCGCCATTGGTGCGCGGCTCAAAGCGGCGGAACACCGAATCGAGCAGGTCCGGCGGCATGCCGGGGCCGTTGTCATGGACGGAGAATTCCACACCTTGCTCCAAATGCCGGCAGGCAAGCGTGATAGTGCTCGCCTCCGGCGCGTAATTGGCCGCGTTGCTGAGCAGATTGTACAGGATCTGGCGAACCCGGGTCTCGTCGCCGTGAAAACTCTTCGGCGCCGCAGCGGCATCGATCCGGAGCTTGATCGAATGCTCTTGCAGCCGGTCGGCGACCAGTTCGGCCGCGGCCTCGATGGTGCGCTCGACGCTTACCTCCGAAATGTCGAGCTGCATGATGCCGGCGTCGACGGTGGCGAGGTCGAGTATGTCGTTGACGATGGTGAGCAGCACCGAGGATGACGAGCCGACATGCTCGACATATTCGCGCTGCTTTGGGCTGAGCGGTCCGGTCGCCGGCAGCGACAGAAGCTCGGTGAAGCCGATGATGTTGGTCAGCGGCGAGCGCAGCTCGTAGGAGACGTGCTGCACGAACTCGTTCTTCAGCTGGTCGGATTTCTGCAGCGCTTCGTTCTTGTCCTTCAGCGCGCGCTCGACATTGACGCTGTCGGTGACGTCCACAAAGGTCATCATCACCTGGCCGTTGGGCAGCGGGATGACGGCGTAGCTGAGCACGGTGCCGTTCTTCAGTTCGGTCTGGCCATGGCGGTCGCGGCGCTCGTCGTCGAAACCGGTGATGGCGGCGACGAACCCGCCCCACGGGCTGTCGACGGCGCGCTGGTCGCTGAGATCGCGGATCGCCGAGACATGGACGTTGGGCTTGATCACATCTTGGCTAAGTCCCCACAGCGCGACAAAGGCCGGGTTCGACAGGCGCAGCCGCCCATCGGGACCGAACACCGCGACGCCTTCGGCCAGATTGTCGAGCGTTTCGCCCTGGACCCGCACCGCCGTCTGGTAGCGGCTTTCCAGGTCCATCTTCTCGGTCAGGTTCTCGAACACCCAGGTCACGCCGCCCTTCGGCTGCGGGTTGGCCACCACGCGGATGGTCTTGCCGTCGGGCAGATGCCACCAATGCTCTTGCGATTCCACCGCGCGGTAGGCACCAAGCAGGCCTTCTTTCCAGCGCCGCCATTCCGGCTGCTCGGCGATCTTGCCTTCGCTGCGCAGCCGGTCGAGCAGCAGCGCATTGTCGGGCGCGCTGTGCAGGAAGCCCGGGTCCAGCCCCCACAGTTTCTGGAACGCCTGGTTGAAGAAGCGCAACTTCTCGTTGGCATCGAAGATCGCCACCGCCGTGTTGAGCTGGTCGAGCGTGTCGGCATGGCTGCGCACCGTGCGCTCATATTCGCCGCGAATGGTTTCGGTGGCGCTGGTGTCGCAGGCAAGGCCGGCCGAGCCGTCGGCACCGGCGAAGTCGGTGACGGCGAACACGCGGCGGTCGCCCTCGATCACTGTCGACAGCGTTTGTTCGAAGATTGGGCGCGATTTGTGCTGCGCGGCGATCTGTTCGCGCGCCTGGGCGCCGAGGAATTCCTTGGCTTCGCGCACCGCGGTCTCGGCGTTCGGTGCCTCGACCGCTCCGGCATAGGCACGGTTGACCCATTTCAGCCGCCCGTCGGTGGCGCGCAGCCAGGCCGGCATCGGCAAGGCGTCGAGCAGGCCGATCATGGTCTCGTAGTCGGCGGCCAGACGCTGGTTCTCGATCTTCAGCCTGGCTTGGCTCCTCTGAGTTTCCGACAGCGAGACGAAGCGCACCAGCACATGCGCGGCGCTCTTGCGGCCATGCACTTCAAGCGGCGCCCCGGCCTGCGATTCGATCACGAGATCAAAGGGTTTCGCTTTCTCGCGCAGACCAGCGACGGCATTTTCGAGCGCCGCCGCCGAGCGCGGCATCAGCCAGCGGCCGAAGGCGAGGAAGGCTGCACGGTCGTCCGGCGCACCGCTTTCCAGCGGCAGCGTGCCGATCAGCTCCGGCTTCTTGTTCTCCGACGCCCAGACGATGACGCGCTGGTCACGCAGATTGAGCAGCGCCTCGGAGCGCTGCAGCGCCGCATTGATGTCGGCAATGCGGGCTCTGAGTTCGACATTCTGCGCCGAGGTGCGGGCTCTTTCGCGGATCAGGAAGATGGCCGAGACCAGTGCCGCGCCCATGACGCCGACGAACATGGCGAGCTGGATGACTTCGACCGCGCTGACCGACAGTCCGGCCTTCTGCGCAATGGCCGGCTCGGCATGGGCGGCAAACGAGGTGAGCGGGCCGGCAAGAGCTGAGGTGGCAAGAAAGCCGGCGGTGCGGGCGCCAACGCGCCTCTTCAGGCCACCGCCTGTCGTGACGGAGCCATTGCTATCGGAATCGTCATGGCCGCCGGAAACGGCCGATCCCGCGCGAGGCGGGTTTTCCCCCGGCATGCCTTGGTCCTCTTCGCCGCCTGAATGCAAGACCGCCTAGATCAGGATCACGTTTGATGAAACGCCCTTCTGACCTAACTCTTTTCTAAAGAGCATGATCTTTTCCGAAAACCGCTTCCCACTTTTCGCTGACGCGGTCCTTCGGTTCGAATCATGCTCTCGATGCGTACGCCGGCCTCGTCCCCGGCCCACGAATCAGCACAATAGCGCGTGCTGGAATCGGCGTGAAGAATCATCCGCGCAAAAAAGAAGCCGGGCGAAAAGTCAATCGCCCGGCTTCAATATCTAGTGGTAAACGCCGCTTTGGCTAATAGCGGTAGTGTTCCGGCTTGAACGGACCCTGCGGGGTCACGCCGATATAGGCGGCCTGTTCGCCGGAAAGTTCGGTCAGGCGGGCTCCAAGCTTGTCGAGATGCAGACGCGCCACCTTCTCGTCGAGGTGCTTGGGCAGCACATAGACCTGGTTCTGGTACTGGCCGGGCTTGGTGTAGAGCTCGATCTGCGCCAGCACCTGATTGGTGAACGAAGCCGACATCACGAAGCTCGGATGACCGGTCGCGTTGCCGAGGTTGAGCAGGCGCCCCTCGGACAGCAGGATCATCCGCTTGCCGTCCGGGAAGGTTATCATGTCGACCTGCGGCTTGACGTTGGTCCATTGCAGGTTGCGCAGCGACGCGACCTGGATCTCATTGTCGAAGTGGCCAATATTGCCGACGATCACCATGTCCTTCATCGAGCGCATGTGGTCGAGGGTGACCACATCCTTGTTGCCGGTGGTGGTGATGACGATGTCGGCGGTCGGTGCGGCATCTTCCAGCGTGACGACTTCAAAGCCGTCCATCGCCGCCTGCAGCGCGCAGATCGGATCGACTTCGGTGACCTTGACGCGGGCGCCGGCGCCCTTGAGCGAAGCCGACGAGCCCTTGCCGACGTCGCCATAGCCGCAGACGACCGCAACCTTGCCGGCCATCATGGTGTCGGTGCCGCGGCGGATGCCGTCGACCAGCGATTCCTTGCAGCCATATTTGTTGTCGAACTTCGACTTGGTGACCGAGTCGTTGACGTTGATCGCCGGGAAGGGCAGCAGGCCCTTCTTCTGCAGCTGGTAGAGTCGGTTGACACCCGTGGTCGTCTCTTCGGTGACGCCGCGGATGGCTTCCTTCTGCTTGGTGAAGAACCCGGGCGAAGCCTTCAGCCGCTTCTTGACCTGGGCGTAGAAGTATTCCTCTTCCTCGCTCTGCGGGTTGGACAGCACGTCCTCGCCGGCTTCGGCGCGGGCGCCGATCAGTATGTACATGGTGGCGTCGCCGCCATCGTCGAGGATCATGTTGGAGAGGCCCCCATCGGCCCACTGGAAGATCCTGTCGGTGTAGTCCCAATACTCCTCGAGCGACTCGCCCTTGACGGCGAACACCGGGATGCCGGCCTCGGCGATGGCTGCGGCCGCATGGTCCTGGGTCGAGAAGATGTTGCACGAGGCCCAACGGATATCGGCGCCAAGCGCCTTCAGCGTCTCGATCAGCACCGCGGTCTGGATGGTCATGTGCAGCGATCCGGTGATGCGCGCACCTTTCAACGGCTTCTTGTCGCCGAATTCCTCGCGGCAGGCCATCAGGCCCGGCATTTCGGTTTCGGCGATATCGAGTTCCTTGCGGCCCCAGCCGGCAAGCGAGATGTCGGCGACCACATAGTCCTTGCTACCTGTCATGGCAGTGCTCCGGTGTGATTTGTCTTCAGAATGCGCCTGCGCCACACGGCGCGTCGAAGGGCGCGGAATGCCGGCCTGACTAGCAGATCGCCGCCAAGACGACAATGGGATATAAAGAAATCTTTATGCGCGTATGTGTTTACGGGGATGCATGCCGCCCAAAAGTATCCCGCGGTTTGGGGCAACGGCGTTCAAAGCAAAAACTTCAGCACTCTTCGCCGAAGCGCGAGGCGACCAGCTGCTCCAGCGCGTCCATCGCCGCTGCGGCTTCAGCGCCACTGGCGGTGACGCGGATCGAATAACCGGGGCTCGCCGCCAGCATCATCAGCCCCATGATCGAGGTGCCGCCGACCTTGAGACCATCCTTCTCGACATGGACGGTGGCGTCGAAGCCGCTGGCGACCTGGACGAACTTCGCCGAGGCGCGCGCATGCAGGCCGCGCTGGTTGACGATCGGGAACTCGCGCACGATCTCACCGGGCGACAGCGCGTTCATTTGCTGCTCAGCAGCTGACTTGCGACGTTGATGTATTTGCGCCCCGCGGCCTGCGCCTCGTCGAGCGCGGTCGCCATGTTGTCGCCCTTGCGGATCGATGACAGCTTGATCAGCATCGGCAGGTTCATGCCGGCGATGACCTCGGTGCGACCGGATTCCATCACCGAAATGGCGAGGTTGGAAGGCGTGCCGCCGAACATATCGGTCAGAACGATGACCCCGGTCCCGGTGTCGACGCGGCCGACGGCGTCGACGATATCGCGCCGACGCTGCTCCATATCGTCATCGGCGCCGATTGCCACGGTTTCGAAATTGTCTTGTGGCCCCACGACATGTTCCACGGCATGGCGGAACTCGGCGGCCAGTTGACCGTGCGTTACAAGCACGAGTCCGATCATTCTATGGTGGCTCCCGTCATCGCCGCTTCACAGGCGCTTTTTATGCTCGCCGGCCATCCCAGGCGGCGGGAGCGCTATCTTGTCGACGCGCGGCGCGTTGACAAGCCCAAAATTGCGTCAGCCATGGCCAATTTGACGCATTGCAGCAAAAAACCGGCGGCGGATCATACGAAAGGCGCAATCGCGAGCCGCGCCATTACCGCCGGCAAAGCCGCAGTGACGTTGCGCTGAACGAGGTCGATGCGCGGCACCACACAGCCGGCAATGGTCGCGGTCGACTCTTCCTGGAAACGCGCGATCGCGTCTGCGGAAACCATCCGGATTGCCAGGTCGATGACCCCCACAGGTTGGAACAAAAGCGGCTTCGGACCAAGCCCGGGCACCTCTGCGAGGCCGGCAATGCTGGCGGGCGCATGGCAGACCAGCCGCCCGAAACGCGCCGCGACAAACAGCTGGTCGTCGCCGATCAGCCGCGCAAACAGCCCGAGCCGGCTGAAATGGTCGATGAGCGCCAGCGCCAGCGTTGTCTTGCCCGAGCCGGACGGCCCGGTGATCAGGACGCCCCGCTCGCCAATCAGGACTGCGGTGGCATGGATGTTCTCGGGTTCCGCGGTGGGATCGGGCATGCGCAGCCGCGATCAGCCTTCGGCCGGCAGCGTAACGACGAAGCGCGCGCCCTTGATGTCGCCGGGCTTGGTGCCGGGGATGTTCTCGGCGGTCAGCGTGCCGCCATGGGCTTCGACGATCTGCCTGGATATCGACAGGCCAAGCCCCGAATTCTGGCCGAACGCCTCGCCCGCCGGGCGGTCGGTGTAGAAGCGCTCGAAGATGCGGTCGATGGCGTCGGCGCGGATTCCGGGGCCGTTGTCGTCGACGGTGACGATGTTGACCTTGCCCGAGCGTGCCAGGGAAATGGCGATATGGCCGTGGTCCTCCGGCACGAAGGAGCGGGCATTCTCGATCAGATTGGTGATGACCTGGCCGATCCTCAGATCATGGCCGGTGACGAAATAGCCTTTGACGCCTTGCGGCAGCTTGGCGGCCTTGAATTCGATCTCGACAGCCTTTTTGTTGCGCGTCGCTTCGCGCGACACGGCGACGAGATCGGTAATGAATTTCTTCAAATCGACCGTGGCGGCATCCTCACGCGCCAGTTCGGCGTCGAGGCGCGAGGCATCGGAAATGTCGGTGATCAGCCGGTCGAGACGCCGGACATCGTGCTGGATGATCTCCATCAGCCTGCCGCGTGAATTGTCGTTCTTGGCCAGCGGCAAGGTCTCCACCGCGCTGCGCAGCGAGGTCAGCGGGTTCTTCAGCTCGTGCGAGACATCGGCGGCGAAGCTTTCGATCGCCTCGATGCGGGCATAGAGCGCATTGGTCATGTCGCGCACCGCGACCGACAAATTGCCGATCTCGTCCTGGCGGTCGGAAAAGTCGGGGATCTCCTCGCGGCTCTTGACGCCGCGCCGCACCCGCACTGCCGCCGCCGATAGCCGGCGCAGCGGATTGGCGATGGTGGATGCGAGCAGCATCGACAGGATGGCGGTGACCAGGGCGGCGATGCCGAACACGCGCAAAATAGCCTTGCGCTCGGCGGCGACGATCTTGTCGATGTCGCCGCCTTCCGTCGACAGCATCAGCACGCCGAGAACGGCGCGGAAGCGCTGGATCGGCACCGCCACCGAAACGATCTGCTCGCCTTGTTCGCTCACCCGCACGATCGTCGATGGACTGCCGGTCAGCGCCTTGACCACTTCCGGGAAGGCCGCACCGTTGCCGCCGGGCTGCTCATGGTAGACGGGCAGGTCCTTGTTGCGGAAGAAGTCGAAGACGAATTTCTGCACGCGCTCCAGCATATCCGGCTGCTCGTCCTCGACCGGCGGCAGGTCGTAGCGCAGGATCTGGCCGCGCGAATAGAGATGGCGCGAATCGAGCAGCAGATTGGCGTCGCGGTCATAGATGCGGGCCCGGGTGCGCGTCGGCGAAATCAGCCGCCGCAGCACCGGCGCGACGCGCTCGGGATTGATCGGGAAATCCAGATTGTCGAGCTGGTCTGAGCCCGGCCCCAGGCTTTCACCGGCCTGCAGTTCGAGCAGTTTTTCCGGATCGATGCTGATCGAATCGGTCTCGACCGTTGCCGACGCGGCAATGGCGCCGGCGATGATCTCGCCCTGCGTCATCAGGCTTTCGACGCGGGCGTCGATCAGCCCGTCGCGGAAGGTGTTGAGATAGAGGATGCCGGTGACCAGCACGGCGAGGCCGGCCAGGTTGAGGAACAGGATGCGCCGGGTCAGGCTGGAAAAGATGTGGTGGCCGAGGAAGCGGCGCATCGGCACCGTCAACCTCGACAGGAATGCGGGCAGAATCCGCGACCGCCTGACAGCGCTCGTTCGTCTGCTCCGCTGTACATCCACTGCCATCGAATAGCAGCTCCCGCCTAGTCTTTGGTTTTATGCATGTCGTCGTCCCAAAAACGCGACCACTTTTGGGCGACATGCATCAACTCAAGCTTCGCGGAACCGGTATCCGACTCCGTAAAGGGTTTCGATCATTTCGAAGTCGTCATCGACGGCCTTGAACTTCTTGCGCAGCCGCTTGATGTGGCTATCGATGGTGCGGTCGTCGACATAGACCTGCTCATCATAGGCCGAATCCATCAGCGCATCACGGCTTTTTACCACGCCGGGGCGCTGCGCCAGCGAGTGCAGGATGAGAAATTCGGTGACCGTCAGCGTCACCGGCTCGCCCTTCCAGGTGCAGGTATGGCGTTCCTGGTCCATGACCAGCTGGCCGCGTTCCAGCGAACGGGCCTGCTGGCTGGGCGCCTTTGCCGCAGCTTCGCGGGCGCTGGCGCGGCGCAGCACGGCGCGCACCCGCTCGACCAGCAGGCGCTGCGAGAACGGTTTGCGGATGAAATCGTCGGCGCCCATCTTGAGGCCGAAAAGCTCATCGATCTCATCGTCCTTCGAGGTCAGGAAGATCACCGGTAGGTCGGACTTCTGCCGCATCCGGCGCAACAGCTCCATGCCGTCCATGCGCGGCATCTTGATGTCGAGGATGGCGAGATTCGGCGGCCGCGCCGCCAGGCCTTCCAGCGCCGACGCACCATCCGTGTAGGTCTCGACGCGATACCCCTCGGACTCGAGGGCGATCGACACCGATGTCAGAATGTTGCGGTCGTCATCGACAAGCGCGATTGTTGCCATTTCAAGCGGCTCCCTCATGAGCTGTCCCTTCTGTCTTAGAGAAGGGGCTTTTGCAGGACAAATTAGGTACAAAATGTGGCACAGGCTCCACCCGCTGTCGCGGACGGCTTGCCGGCGGCCCCATCGGAACCTCTACACGGGTTGGACGAACACTGTGTGCCAATCCTTTGGGCAACCACTGTGATTTTTTGCACATATAAACGATTTAAACAACTTTCAAAATTTTTAAATCGATTAATGATTTGATATCATTCGAGTTTTCTGGTTCTCACCGTCTCAGCCCCTAACGCGGGCTCGCCGGAAACGCGCCGGCAAAGTGCGGCGAATCCAGAAGAAGGGACCCTTGATGTCGGAAGTCGGCAAACGCAATTCTGCTTGCGCGATCGATCGTATCGGCCTGAAAACCACCGGCACGGTGCATTATAATTTTGGTGCGGCCGCCCTTTATGAGGCAGCGATCCGTCGTGGCGAGGCCCGGTTGACCGCCGGCGGCGCGCTGCTTGCCGAGACCGGCCAGCACACTGGCCGCTCGCCCAAGGACAAGTTTGTCGTCCGCGATGGCGCCACCGAGCCCCATGTCTGGTGGGACAACAACAAGGCGATTTCGGCGGGCCAGTTCGAAATGCTGCTCGCCGATTTCCTTGTCCACGCCGCGAATAGCGATCTCTATGTGCAGGACCTCGTCGGCGGCGCCGATGCCGAGCTGAAGCTGCCGACGCGGGTCATCACCGAATTCGCCTGGCACTCGCTGTTCATCCGCAATCTTTTGATCCGCCCGCAGGCCGCCGAGCTCGAGGATTTCGTGCCGGAGATGACGATCATCGACCTGCCGTCCTTCCGCGCCGATCCGGCCCGCCACGGCAGCCGCACCGAAACGGTGATTGCGGTCGATCTCACCCGCAAGATCGTGCTCATCGGCGGCACTTCCTATGCCGGCGAGATGAAGAAATCGGTGTTCACCATGCTCAACTATCTGCTGCCGGAAAAGGGCGTCATGCCGATGCACTGCTCGGCCAATGAGGGCCCGGGCGGCGACGCAGCGATCTTCTTCGGGCTTTCCGGGACGGGCAAGACGACGCTGTCGGCCGATCCGTCACGTACGCTCATCGGCGACGACGAGCACGGCTGGGGACCGCACGGCATCTTCAACTTCGAAGGCGGCTGCTACGCCAAGACGATCCGGCTGTCGGCCGAGGCCGAGCCGGAGATTTTCGCCACCACGCAGCGTTTCGGCACGGTGCTGGAAAATGTCGTGCTCGACGCCGACCGCGTGCCGGACTTCAACGACGGCCGGCTCACCGAAAACACGCGCTGCGCCTATCCGCTGGATTTCATCCCCAATGCCTCGAAGAGCGGACGGGCCAGCCACCCGAAAAACATCATCATGCTGACCGCCGATGCCTTCGGCATCATGCCGCCGATCGCACGGCTGACCCCGGCGCAGGCGATGTACCACTTCCTCTCCGGCTACACCGCCAAGGTGGCCGGCACCGAGAAGGGCGTTACCGAGCCGGAAGCGACGTTCTCGACCTGCTTCGGCGCCCCGTTCATGCCGCGCCACCCCAAGGAATACGGCAATCTGCTGCGCGAGCTGATCGCCCGCCACGGCGCCGATTGCTGGCTGGTCAACACCGGCTGGACCGGCGGCGCCTACGGCACCGGCAAGCGCATGCCGATCAAGGCGACGCGCGCCTTGCTGGCCGCAGCGCTTGACGGTTCGCTGAAGGCGTCCGGTTTCCGCACCGACGCCAATTTCGGCTTCGAGGTGCCGGTTGCTGTGCCTGGCGTCGACAGCGCCATTCTCGACCCGCGTTCGACCTGGGCCGACAAGGCAGCCTATGACCGGCAGGCAGCGCGATTGGTCGGCATGTTCGCCGTCAACTTCGAGAAATTCGAGAGCCATGTCGATGCCGTCGTGCTCGGCGCAGCACCCCGCCTGCAGGAAGCTGCGGAATAGTCGAGGCGTCTTCACCGAAGCATCCTTGAAAGGCGCGATCTCGATCGGGCCTTTTCTTTTTTGGTCCGCCGCGCCATGACTGCGGCATGCCTATCGACGACATCATCATATCAGACGAAGCCGTAATCCATCCGGGCGACCTGCACGAGGATTTCATCCGCTCGTCGGGTCCCGGCGGCCAGAACGTCAACAAGGTGGCGACCGCCGTCCAATTGCGCTTCGACGCCGCCAATGCGGCTGGCCTGTCCGAACGCGTGCGCGCGCGCACGATCAAGCTCGCCGGCCAGCGCGCCACCAAGGACGGCGTCATCGTCATCGAGGCCGGCCGCTTCCGCACCCAGGAGCAGAACCGGGCCGATGCCCGGGCAAGGCTGACGGCGCTGGTCGCCAAGGCCGCGGAACCGCCGCCGCCGCCGCGCAAGAAGACCAGGCCGTCGAAAGGCTCGGTGGAGCGGCGGCTGCAAAGCAAGGCAGGGCGCGGCACGATCAAAAAGCTGCGCGGCCGGGTAGAGAACGACTAAGGACCGCGCCGACTGCGTGCATAAAGCGGCCTCCCCTGCCGCAGCCGCAAGGTTTCACCATTGCCACAGAAAGGGAGGCCGACAACGGTGGCTTTCGGGTCGCCGTTTCTGATTGGCGGTGGCATGGTTTCAGTATCAACCGGAGGCGAAGTCATGCTCGTTCTGCCCAAAGGCGTCCGCCACATGCCTGGTTATCTGTCCCGCGCGGCGCAGGAAGCGCTGGTCGAAGAGGTGAGGACCATTGTACAGCGGGCGCCGCTGTACGTGCCGGCGATGCCGCGGACCGGCAAGGAGATGAGCGTGCGCATGACCAATTGCGGCACGCTCGGCTGGGTCACTGACAAGGAGCTGGGCTATCGCTACCAGCCAACGCACCCACTCACCGGAGAGCCATGGCCGCCGATCCCGGACGCGCTGCTGCAATTGTGGCGGGAGGTCGCCGCCTATCCGAATCCGCCGGAGGCCTGCCTGGTCAATTTCTATACGCAGGACGCCAAAATGGGTCTGCACCAGGATCGCGACGAAGCCGATTTCTCGGCCCCAGTGGTCTCCGTGTCACTTGGCGACGATTGCCTGTTCCGGGTCGGCCAAGTGACGGGCAGGGGGGCCACACGCGACGGCGGTACCAAATCGTTCCGCCTGAAAAGCGGCGACGTCGTCGTGCTCGGCGGCGAAGGCCGGCTCTGCTTCCACGGCGTCGACCGCATCTATCCGTCGACCTCGGCGCTGCTGAAAAATGGCGGCCGGATCAATCTGACGCTGCGGCGGGTGACCTTGCCTTGAAGAGGTGAGAGTGCATTCTTGCACTTACTGAACCACTGACCTTGCGAATAAAAGTCCCTAACGGAATTTAAGGTTTCGGCCGCTAGTCTGCGCCAAAACGTCATCATTCCCGGTGTGGATACCATGCTCGAAATCGAAGTGATTTGGCGCTACATTCGAAATGCCGCATGGCGCACGGTTTCGATCGCCCGCTCGGATGCATCGCTCTACCTGTTCATTGGCATCTACACTGCAACGGGGCTGGGGTTTCTGGCTTGGGTCGGCGCGCTCCATCGCACCGCATACCAGACCTACGTGCCGATATGGCTTATGGTTTTCGGTTTCGTGCTGCCGGCGGTATCGCTTCTCCTGGAAACCGGCTGGCTTTTGCATCGATTTGAGCGTCGGCGGAAATTTGCTGCGGGCAAGATGTTCTCAGCCGAGCGGATGGCGGTTCTCTTTTCCGGCATATGTCTGTTGATGGGCATCATGATTTTCCAAAGCACCTTCACCTCGGTCAAGAACGGCATGTCCGTCCTGTGGAAAGGTTTCCCCTATGATCGCGCCTTGGCAGATATCGATGCCTATCTGCATTTCGGCACTGATCCGTGGCGATGGCTCTACGTTATCGGCAAGCATGACTGGGTACGGGAATCCGTCGGATGGAACTACGACATGCTGTGGTTCATCATTTGCTACAGCATGCTGTTTTTCATGGTCACGTCACCACGCACCACGCATCTGAAGAGACGCTATGTGCTGTCCTTCATGGTGGTGTGGGTAGTCGTCGGAAACATCCTGGCCGGGCTGTTCATGTCGGCCGGACCGGCGTTCTACGGCTATGTCACCGGCGATGTGCCACGCTTCGGTGAACAGCTTTCGTTTCTTGCGCAAAGCCCGTCGGCGAGTTCCGCCGCCGTGTACCAGCAGTATCTGTGGACGCTCCAGACCGAGGGTGTGACTGGACTCGCGTCGGGAATATCGGCATTTCCAAGCGTTCATGTCGCCTTGATCACCCTGAATGCGGTGTATACCTGGGAGTACGACCAGCGGTTGGGCGCCATCGCATTTCTGTATGTCGCCTTCATAGTCGCGAGTTCGGTCTATCTTGGTTGGCACTATGCGATCGATGGTTATGCGGCGGTCGCGCTCACGATCGTCCTATGTGCGGCCGTCCGCAAGCTGGTACCCGACGGCGAAATCCTGATGCCAGGCCCGGCCCGGCAATCGGCGGCTGGCGGCAGCCGCCCGGAGGCGGCCGTCACAGTTTCCTGAGCGCCACTTCCTCGACCAGATGATTGGCGCCCTTGCGCAGGATGAGGTCGGCCCGCGCTCGTGTCGGCACGATGTTCTCGCGCAGGTTTTTCAGGTTGATGTTGGCCCACAAGCCTTCCGCAATGGCACGCGCGGCGTCTTCCGAAAGCTGCGAATAGCGGTGGAAGAAGGAGTCCGGATTGCGGAAGGCCGTCTCGCGCAGGCGCATGAAGCGGGCGATGTACCATTGGTGGATCAGCTTTTCGTCGGCGTCGATATAAATGGCGAAATCGAAGAAATCCGACAGGAACGGCACTATCTTGCCGTCCTTCGGCAATTTGCCGGGTTGCAGAACGTTGATGCCTTCGAAGATCAGAATGTCGGGCCGGTCGATGGTGACGAACTCGCCGGGGATGACGTCATAGGTCAAATGCGAATAGACGGGCGCGCGGACATTGCGCTGGGCCGACTTGATGCCCGAGAGGAAACGCAGCAGCGCACCGACATCGTAGCTGTCGGGAAAGCCCTTGCGCTCCATCAGATTGTCGCGTCGCAACACCTTGTTGGGCAGCAGGAACCCGTCGGTAGTGATGAGATCGACCTTGGGGCTCGACGGCCAGCGCGCCAGAAGCTCCTTCAGCACGCGCGCCGTGGTCGATTTGCCGACCGCAACCGAACCGGCAATGCCGATGATGAACGGTGTCTTGACCACATCCAGCGCGTTGAAGAAGGCCTGGCGCTGGCGAAACAGCAGCTGGCTGGCCTCGACATGCGCCGAAAGCAGCCGCGAGAGCGACAGATAGATGCGCTTGACTTCTTCCAGGTCGACCGGATCGTTCAACGAGCGCAGACGGTTGATCTCGTCTTCGCCCAGCGTCATCGGCGTGTCGGCGCGGAAGTTCGACCATTGCTCGGCCGAGAAGAAACGATAGGGGGAATATTTCTCGGTCGGAGCGAGCTGGTCCATCGAGTTTCCTGCCCTCTAGAGCATGATGCCGAAAAGTGTGAAGCGGTTTTCGGGCGACATCATGCTCCCTCTGTCAATTTAGAGACGGATTCAGATTTCAGGCCTCGGCCCGAAATCATCCGGCTCTAGCGGTCAGCCTTTCGGCCGGGATGCCTTTTCAGTGACGCCCGAACGGCCGGTGCGGCCCTCAAGCTCCTTCAGCACCTCGCCCAGCGAAACGCCGGCGATGCCAAGCACGACGAGCCAATGATATATGAGATCGGCACTTTCGGAAACGAGGGCTTTCTCGTCGCCCTTGACGGCGGCAATGACGGTCTCGACTGCCTCTTCACCAAGCTTCTGCGCCGCCTTGTCGATGCCTTTGGCGAACAGTTTTGCCGTCCACGAGTCCGGGTCGCCGGAACGGGCGCGTTCGCCAATGATCGTTTCCAGATCGGACAGCGAAAATTCAGCCATGGCGCAGTCTACAGCCTTTGTGGAGTGGATTGAACCGGATAGTCCAGCCGCATCGGCAGCCCGGCCTCGGCCATATGCGCCTTGGCTTCCGTAATCGTGTAAGTGCCGAAATGGAAGATCGAGGCGGCGAGCACGGCGCCGGCATGGCCGTCGCGAATGCCCTCGACCAGATGATCGAGCGTGCCGACGCCGCCCGACGCGATCACCGGCGCGCGCACCGCATCCGCTATCGCGCGGGTCAGCGCAATGTCGTAACCGGCCTTGGTGCCGTCACGGTCCATCGAGGTCAAAAGAATCTCGCCGGCGCCGCGATCGACCATCTTTCGCGCAAACTCGACCGCATCGATGCCGGTCTTTTCACGGCCGCCATGGGTGAAGATCTCCCAGCGGTCGGCTTCATTGGGTGCCGACACCTTCTTGGCGTCGATGGCGACGACAATGCACTGGTTGCCGAACTTGTCGGCGGCTTCCGCGACGAAATCGGGGTTCTTCACCGCCGCAGTGTTGATCGACACCTTGTCGGCGCCGGCCAGCAACAGTTTGCGAATATCGGCCACCTGGCGCACGCCGCCGCCGACGGTCAGCGGCATGAAGCATTGTTCGGCGGTGCGGGCGACGACGTCGAAGATGGTTTCACGGTTGTCGGACGACGCGGTGATATCGAGAAAGCAAAGCTCGTCAGCGCCGGCCGCGTCATAGGCTTTGGCCGCCTCGACCGGATCACCGGCATCGATGAGGTCGACGAAATTGACGCCCTTGACGACGCGGCCGTTCTTGACGTCGAGGCAAGGGATGACTCGGGCCTTCAGCATCAGCCCTTCTCCATCGTCGCCAGCAACTCGCTGAGCAGTTCGCCGACCAGCGGCGGAACCTCGGCCTGCGCATCGAACGCCGGATCGTAGGCGGAAATGGTGATGCCGGAAATCGGCAGCAGGCCGGCCATGCCGCAGACAGCCTGGCGCAGCTGTTTCGGCTCCGGGCCGCCGGGCGTGGTGTAGCGGTTGACCTGCAGCGCCCCGGGGTCGTGCACGTCGAGATCGAGATGCAGGTGCACCCGCTTCGCATCCGGCGCCTTCAGCCTGCCGCTCGCCGTCGCCCAGTCCGGGCATTCGGTGCGGATGACCGGCAACGTCTTCAACAGCTCCGTTTCGGCCGGATCGAGATCGCGCGCGTTGACCAGCACGCAGCGCGCCGGATCGATCGGCCTGAAGCCGGGGATGGCCGAGGCCATCGGCTTCCAGCACAGGCCGAGAACCGTGGCCAGCGCCATGCCGTCGAGAAAGCCGAAGATGGACGTCTCCGGCGTGTTGAGATCGCCATGCTGGTCGGCCCAGATGATCGCATCGGCATCCTCGCCGGCAACCGCACCGGCCGATGTCAGGCAATTGCCGGCCAGCACGATGGGAAACCGGCCGCGGTCTATGGCGATGCGGACCTCGCCGGAGACGGCACCGCACACGGCAAAGCCGGTGGCGATCTCGCGCTGTTGTTCGTCGCCAACCCTGCCGATATCGGTGACGACGACGTCATGCCCGGAGAGCGTCAGCGCGTCGACAAGCCCGCCGGCGACGAGTGCATCCGGGCCTCGGCCCATGCCGCCGTGATAGTGGCCGCTGTCATAGGAGGCCAGGATGATGGAGATTTTCACGGCCGGGTCTCCATCGCCTTGCCCTGCAGCACCGCCAGCGCCTCGGCCGGGTCGATGCGCCCGTCATAGAGCGCGCGACCGGAGATGGCGCCTTCGAGTTTCTTTGCGTCGGGCATGGTCATGCGCACGATGTCGGCGATCGAGGCCAGCCCGCCCGAGGCGATGACCGGGATCGACACCGCATTGGCAAGGTCGATGGTGGCATCCCAGTTGATGCCGGTCAGAACGCCGTCGCGGTCGATATCGGTGTAGATGATGGCGGCAACGCCGGCGCCCTCGAATTTCCGCGCCAGTTCGATGACGCCGAGGCTGGAGGCCTCGGCCCAGCCTTCGACCGCCACCTTGCCGCCCTTGGCATCGATGCCCACGGCGATCTTTCCAGGAAATTCCTTGCAGGCTTCCCGGACCAGGTCGGGATCGCGCACCGCCACCGTGCCGAGGATGACGCGGGCCAGCCCGCGGTCGAGCCAGTCCTCGATCTGCGCCAGCGTGCGGATGCCGCCGCCGAGCTGCACCGGGTTTTTCGTCGCCTTGAGGATGGCGCCGACCGCCGCGCTGTTGACGCTCTGGCCCTTGAAGGCGCCGTTGAGGTCGACGACATGCAGCCATTCAAACCCTTGCTCTTCGAAGGCCTTGGCCTGGGCCGCAGGGTCGTCATTGTAGATGGTCGCGGTCGCCATATCGCCGTGCTTCAGCCGCACGCACTTGCCGTCCTTGAGGTCGATGGCCGGAAACAGGATCACCGTTCAGACCCCTTCCACAATGGCGAAATGCGAGGTCGAATAAGCGCGCCGGAATTTCAGCGCTGCCTGGTATTCGGGGGAATGGAAGCAAGCCAGCGCGACCTCGTAGCTTTCGAACTCGACGATCACATGGCGATTGCCGGATGGCCCTTCCGGGCTTGACGACTGACCGCCTCGCGTCAGGAATTTCGCGCCGTATTTGTCGAACGCCGCTTTGTTGGCGGCGATGTATTTCGGATAGTTTTCCGGATCGGTCACATCGACCATCGCCATCCAGTAGCCCTTCTTGCTCATCTCAAGGCCTCCAGCGCAGGAAGTTGGTGATCAGTGCCAGGCCGAGCGCCTGGCTCTTTTCCGGATGGAATTGCATGCCGGCAAGGTTACCGCGCGCGACCGCCGCCGTTACCGGGCCGCCATAATCGGCGACGGCCAGCACTTCGTCCGGCCTTGTCGCGTCGAGATGGTAGGAATGAACGAAATAGGCGTGCAGACCCTTGGGCCCGGTCGCAATACCCGAAAACAGCGGGTGCTTGCGCTCCAGATCGATGGTGTTCCAGCCGATTTGCGGGATCTTCAGTGCCGGATCGGCGGGCGTGATCTCCTTGACGTCGCCGGCAATCCAGCCGAAGCCCTTGGTCACGGTCTTTTCCAGGCCGCGCTCCGACATCAGCTGCATGCCGACGCAGATGCCGAGGAACGGCCGCGCCTTGGCGATCGCTACCTCTTCCACCGCTTCCCACATGCCGGCGACGCCGCGCAGGCCCGCCGCGCAATCGGCATAGGCGCCGACGCCGGGCAAAACGATGCGGTCGGCGCTGCGCACCCGCTCGGCGTCGGCGGTCAGCTCGATGGCAGCGGCAATGCCGGCTTCATGCGCGGCGCGCTCGAAGGCCTTGGTGGCCGAGCGCAGATTGCCCGACCCGTAATCGATGATGGCAACCCGCATCTCAGGCTTTTCCCGGCGTATGGCTCAGGCCCAGCGTCAGCCCGGTCTGCGTCGGCCGGGCCAGGCTGGCGTCCGGCACGATGCGCGGCAGCGGCGCCGGCTCGTCGGCAAGCGCCTCGGCGTCCAGTGTCTGGCGGATGTCGGCATCGTCAGGATTGTCGGCTTCGACGACGCCCCATTCATGCCAGCCGCGGCAGCGCAGCGCTGCGATCCGCAGCCCTTGGCCTTCCAGCCCGATATAGAGCGAGACCAGTAAAGACAGTGCGGAGCCGGCCCAGTCCAGTCCCAGCCATTGGCCGAGCACCGAGATGAGCCCCATGGCGACGAAGGCGAGCGCGGCCTCGATCCACAGCCTGTGCCAGGCGAGCCACAGCGGCGCCACCAGGAAAGCCAGCCAGGAAAAACCGTCGCGGACCAAAACGGTTGCGTCGGCCGCCTCGGTGCGGCCTGGCGGTTCCATCACGACATAGATGGCCATCAGCCTACCCTTTCAGAGATCCCTTGGTGGAGGGAACCGCTTCCGGCTGGCGCGGGTCGCGCTCCAGTGCGAAACGCAGCGCGCGCGCCACCGCCTTGAAGCAGGTTTCGGCAATATGGTGATTGTTGGCGCCATAATGGTTGGTGACATGCAGCGTGATACCGGCATTCTGCGCCAGCGCCTGGAAGAATTCACGCACCAGTTCGGTGTCGAACGTGCCGATCTTGGGCGACGAGAAGGCGACATTCCAGACCAGGAACGGACGGCCCGACACGTCGATCGCGGCCCGCGTCAGCGTCTCGTCCATGGCAAGGTCGACAGAGGCGTAGCGCATGATGCCGCGCCGCTCGCCCAGCGCCTTGGCCAGCGCCTGGCCGATCGCAATGCCGGTGTCCTCGACCGTGTGGTGGTCGTCAATGTGCAGGTCGCCCTTGGCCTTCACCGTGATGTCGATCAGCGAGTGGCGCGACAGCTGGTCCAGCATGTGGTCGAAGAAGCCGACGCCGCTCGACATGTCGGATTTTCCGGTGCCGTCGACATGGACCGAGACGCTGATCTCGGTTTCCTTGGTCTTGCGGCTGACTTCGGCGGAACGGGACGCCATTACCTTGTCCTTGGCTGAGGGGTTCGAAACTCAAGACGGGGTTCCAAGCTGTCATTTGCTTGAAAACGAAAGCCTTCTAGCAGCATGATCCGGCGATTGCCAGTTGCGATGCGGACAGCCACCGGCCATGGCGGACGCCGTTTGCAATCACCCGCCCCATGCATACATATGGCCGATCGAAATCACTCTACCGCGCGCCAATCGCCTTATCGGGATCGCGCGAATCGGAGCTAAAAATGTCGAATGAACTGAGCATGCACGCCACGACCATCGTGACGGTGCGCAAGGGCAACAAGGTGGTGATCGCCGGCGACGGCCAGGTCAGCCTTGGCCAGACCATCATGAAAGGCAATGCCAAAAAGGTGCGCCGCATCGGCAAAGGCGGCAATGTCATTGCGGGTTTCGCCGGCGCCACGGCGGATGCTTTCACCCTTCTGGAGCGGCTGGAAGCCAAGCTCGAACAATATCCCGACCAGTTGACGCGCGCCTGCGTCGAGCTCGCCAAGGACTGGCGCACCGACCGTTATCTGCGCCGGCTGGAAGCGATGATGCTGGTGGCCGACAAGTCGGTTTCGCTGGCGCTCACCGGCACCGGCGACGTGCTGGAGCCCGAATTCGGCGTCATGGCCATCGGTTCCGGCGGCAACTATGCGCTGGCCGCTGCCCGCGCGCTGATGGATAGCGACAAGGATGCCGAGGAGATCGCCCGCAAGGCGATGCAGATCGCCTCCGACATTTGCGTCTACACCAACAACAACTTTGTTGTCGAAACGCTCGATGCCGGCTAACCCGCCGGTGCTCTATGATTTTCGACCGGTTACCGAAAAAGACCTGCCGATGATCGCCGGCTGGCTGGCCGAGCCGCATGTCGCCGAATGGTGGGACGATCCGGAGACGGAAATCGCCGAAATCGGGGAGCACATCGACTCTATTTCTGTAGAGCCGCTGATCGTCGAGCTCGACGGCAGGCCGATCGCCTATCTGCAGAGCTACGATCCGCATCTGGAAGACGGCCATCCCTATGCCGACCAGCCGTTCGGCACGCTCGGCATCGACCTGTCGATCGGCGTGCCGGACCTGGTTAGCAAAGGTCATGGCTCGGCGATCGTCAGGCAATTCGTCGAGCAACTGTTCGAGGAAGGCGCGCCGCGCGTCATCATCGATCCGCATCCCGACAATGGCCGCGCCATCCGCGCCTATGAAAAGGCGGGCTTCAGGGCTATCGGTCGCAGACACTCTAGATATGGGGACGTCGTGCTGATGGCTGTCGATGCCAAAGACAGCGACGCGGAAGAAGGGGAATGAGTTGATGGCGACACCGGGCACTGCCAAAAATTACTCGGCCTACGAAGACAGCTGGCGGATGGGGCTTCTGCTCGTGCTCGCTCTGCTCATCTTCCAAGCCGGCGCGCTTTACGGCATGGGCCGCACGCCGATCTGCACCTGCGGTTACGTCAAACTCTGGCACGGTGTGGTGAACAGTTCGGAGAATTCCCAGCATATTTCCGACTGGTACACGTTCTCGCACATCATCCACGGCTTCCTGCTCTACGCCTTGGCCTGGTTCCTGTTCCCGCGCTCGCCAATCGGTCTGCGCCTGGCATTCGCCGTCGTCATCGAGGGCGGCTGGGAACTCCTGGAAAACAGCCCGTTCATCATCGAGCGCTACCGCGCCGGCACCATCTCGCTGGATTACTATGGCGACTCGATCATCAATTCAGTGTCCGACACGCTGGCCATGGCTCTGGGATTTGTGATGGCGCGAAAGCTACCTATATGGAGCATCGTCGGCCTCGCCCTCATCTTCGAACTGGGTGTCGGCTACCTCATCCGGGACAATCTGACGCTCAACGTGATCATGCTGCTGCATCCGTTCGAGTCCATCAAGCAGTGGCAAAGTGGAATCTAGTGATATGACCACCTTCTCTCCCCGTGAAATCGTTTCGGAACTCGACCGCTTCATCATCGGCCAGAAGGACGCCAAGCGCGCCGTGGCCATTGCCTTGCGCAACCGCTGGCGCCGCCAGCAGCTGGAAGGCCAGATGCGCGAAGAGGTGATGCCGAAGAACATCCTGATGATCGGCCCGACCGGCGTCGGCAAGACCGAGATCTCGCGCCGCCTGGCGCGACTCGCCGGTGCGCCCTTCGTCAAGGTCGAGGCCACCAAGTTCACCGAAGTCGGCTATGTCGGCCGCGATGTCGAGCAGATCATCCGCGACCTGGTCGAGATCGCCATCGGCCTGGTGCGCGAGAAGATGCGCGAGGACGTGAAGGCGCGCGCGCACCTCAATGCCGAGGAGCGCGTGCTGGAAGCCCTGGTCGGCAAGACGGCGAGCCCGGCGACCCGCGATTCCTTCCGCAAGAAGCTGCGCGACGGCGAGCTCGACGAAAAGGAGATCGAGATCGAGGTTGCCGACACCGGCACCGGCGGCATGCCCGGCTTCGAGATCCCCGGCATGCCGGGCGCTAATATCGGCGTGCTCAACATCAACGACATGCTGTCGAAGGCGATGGGTGGCAAGAAGACCAAGGCGCGCAAGACGACGGTCAAGGAGTCCTACGCGCTGTTGGTCAACGACGAGTCCGACAAGCTGCTCGACCAAGACGAGGTGGTGCGCCGGGCGCTCGACGCGACCGAAAATGACGGCATCGTCTTCCTCGACGAGATCGACAAGATCGCCTCGCGCGAAGGCGGCATGGGCGCCGGCGTCTCGCGCGAAGGCGTGCAGCGCGACCTGCTGCCGCTGATCGAAGGCACGACGGTGGCGACCAAATACGGACCGTTGAAGACCGACCACATACTGTTCATCGCCTCGGGCGCCTTCCATGTCTCCAAGCCGTCCGACCTGTTGCCGGAATTGCAGGGCCGCCTGCCGATCCGTGTCGAGTTGCGGGCGCTGGAGAAGGACGATTTCATTCGCATCCTCACCGAGACCGAGGCCAGCCTCATCAAGCAGTATATCGCGCTGATGAAGACCGAAGGCGTCGACCTCACCTTCACCGACGATGCCATCGATTCGCTGGCCGGCATCGCTGTCGACCTCAACGCTAGCGTCGAAAACATCGGAGCGAGACGCCTGCAGACGGTGATGGAGCGCGTGCTGGACGAGATCTCCTACGACGCGCCCGACCGCAACGGCACCAGCGTCGCCATCGATGCCGCCTATGTGGAAAAGCATGTCGGCGACCTCTCGCGAAACACAGATTTGTCGCGATTCATCCTTTAAACGAGGGCGCCGGTTCATCCGGCGCCGGTATTAGAGCGCCGCGCGTCCTTTGGACGCGCAAAGGTCGCTCTAGCAGTATTGAATCGACGTATCGGACTTTCCAAAAATCGGTTTCGATCTTTGGGCCGATGCTTAGGCAACAATCCGGCTAACAGGTTGATGTGTGGCCGGATGGTATCATCGGACCACCTTTCGTCTTGCCGGCTGCAGGGGCGCTCTCGACTCGACCGGGAGCTTTACCTAGTTTGCGCGGCAATTCTCTAGGCGGCGGCGCATGAAAAAACTGATCCTGCTCATTCTCGGCTTGACGCTGGCGGCGACGCTGTTCGCGGCTGACGCGGCGACATTGGTGCCGGCGGGCAACCGCAATGCCGTGCAACCTGACATACCGGGCGCCTCGAGCCGCCGCACCCAGGCGACCAACACCACTTTCCAAGCCAAATACCGCAAGGTCTACGCCTTGCTTCAGAACGACGCCGAACTGCGCGCCAAGATCAGGAAGGCCGCCGCTGCCTACGGCATCAATCCTTTGCACATCGTCGGCGCCATCGTCGGCGAGCACACCTACAATGTCGACGCCTACGACCGGCTGCAGACCTACTACGTCAAGGCGATCTCCTACCTCTCCAGCAAGCTGTCCTTCGCCTATGACGGCGAGGACATCACCGATTTCGTGCAGCGGCCGGAATTCAAGAAATGCACGATGTCGGACAGCTACGACCTGTGGGAATGCCGCGAGCAGGTGTGGAACCGATCCTTCCGCGGCAAGACCGTCGACGGCACCAGCTTTCCCAACGACCGCTTCGGCGCCACCTTCTTCCAGCCCTATTATGCCGGCCAGACCTTTGGCCTCGGCCAGCTCAACCCGCTGACCGCGCTGCAGATGAGCGATCTGGTGCACAAGGTGTCGGGGCTGCCCGAACTCGATGTCGGCGATCCCAATGGGGTCTACAAGACCATCATGGATCCGGATCTGACATTGCCCTACGTCGCAGCGACGATCAGGAAGTCGATCGACGCCTACAAAAACATTGCCGGCTTCGACATCTCAGGCAATCCGGGGCTGACCGCCACGCTCTACAATGTCGGCAATCCCGAGCAGCGCGCCTATGCGCTGAAAGCAGAGAACGACAAGCGCCGCGCGGCGGGTGAGACGGTCAAACTGCCGGAAGAGAATTATTACGGCTGGCTGGTCAACGACAAGCTGGACGAGCTGAAGGCGCTGTTTTAGCGGGCTTAGCTCAGCCGTCTACCTCCCCCTTTGTGGCATAGGCGCTAAGATAGGTATTGCCCTGCGGAATCGGGTGTGATTCTACACTGCGATGACACACGAATCGCTTGTTGATGACGGCTGGGCCGAGACGATTGAGCTTCTGGGCGGCGAAGAGTTGATCGCAGGAAGTGCCCGCGAGACGAAGGCGTTCCTGCGCCCGCGGGGCGTCAGGTCGGCGAGCGACCTGTTGCGCCTGACACTGGCTTACTGCCTTGGCAAGGTTGGCATGCGGGGCGTCGTGGCCTGGGCGGCGGCGAGCGGGATTGCCGACATTTCGGACGTGGCGTTGCTTGGCCGGCTGCGCAATGCAGGACCATGGCTGCAGCAGTTGATTGGGCACCTTTTGAAGC
>NZ_JAMYPU010000034.1:0-55057 GCF_040320535.1 Mesorhizobium sp. M0676 | reverse complement strand
TGGTGAACCTGGGTCTGAAGAACGTCATTGTGACGATCGCGACCGACCCTGCCAGCGGCGGTTTCAAGATGGCGCATCTGACCGCGAGCTATGCCTTCGTCATCGCTTTCCCGTATTTCGACCAGTATCCGATAAATTACGCCACTACCGTCACGGTGCCCCTGGTTGCCAGCTAGGATACGGCCGGCTTGGTTGAGTTGGCGGCCCTGTATTCAGCTTCCCAAGGCAATGCGTCGAAGTCGGGCTTGTGCCCCGCTTCACGGTAGGCGGCCTGAGTGAGGAAGCCTGCTTTGTCCCGCTCCACAACGCAAACAAATGGCGGAGTGCCCGGGCACCTATAAACGCCTACAGCTTTTTCCATGCAACAGGTGTGCTACGGGTGCTCGGAGATGTCGTCCTTCATTACGATGACAGAACAAGAGCGAGGACAGCAGCGGCCCGGCATCACTGAAAGGGTGCGGGTTGGTAAAATTCGTACAACTCTTTTCATTGCGGAGAGAGTTTCGGCGAGCTTATTGATGTGTCGTTTGCCATTGCCTTTTCTGGGAGGCTGCGATGGTTGCAACGCCCATAGATATCGCTCGAGCGGCCACTACGGCCACCTTGCTGATGCGCCAGAAGTCCATGGCGGAACCCGCCACATTTCGCCGGGACATGGATCAATCGCGCAGGGCCATCCGAGCCTCACGCGAGCTTCTGAAGCGCCTTGGTCAACGTCGTCACGACGCGGCGCTAGGCTGGGAAGATGGCGACCCGTCTACTGTTGCCGTCTCCGCATTTCAAGCCGACGTTCTCCGCTCTGCATTCCGAGCCCTAGTAGGGGAAACGGGTACGCCTGAGTGTCAATGGCGCGATTTAGCCAAGGCCCTGGTGCGCGATTTCACTGGGTGCGAGCTGATCGAAACTGGCTTGGTGGATTGGATCGTCAGCAAGTAGCCGCTGCCCGCCAGCGGCCCAGCAGCGGTCTGCGGGGACTTTGCAGCGGACGCGCTGGGCCTGACCGGTGGGGCGGTGTGGTATCCGCCGGCTGGCGAACATATGCGCCTCCTGCCAACGCCAGCGAAACATCCAAACGAACGAGGCGATCTAACCGCGATCTCGCCATCCAAGGCCAACACATAGGCCGATAGCAAAGGCCTATAATCGCTGAGAGAACGAAAATGGCCGACGCCATGGTTGGGGAACCCGGGTGGGTAGGCGCCGGCCACAAGCGGAACAAGCCCGCCGCACCACACACATGGCTGATTTGTCATCACATGGTTATGGTGTGATCGCGCAGGGCTGCACCAGCGGAACTTAGTAAACGCCGCTTGGTAAGCGATCCTCGACGCGATCGTTCATCGCCACGACGACTTGGGAAACTTGACGGTTGCAGCCTTCTGCCATGTCAAGCTCAAGTCATTAACAGCGGCCGCCCGGTCATGAGCAGGCATGCGCCCATCCTAGCATATCGCGCTGCCGGTATCGCAAGGCGCCGGCAGCAAGGGGAGGCGACCAGAGCCGATGTGAAGGGACTAGGCAGCTAATATTCGCTTGCGCTAATTTAAAAGTGCCGTTACGTCATGCTCAGCCTTTTGCGGAGGCGCAACGGTGGGGAAGTATGATGAGAGTTGCTGCGTTTTGTGCGGCGATCGTGATCGCTGGGACTGGTGTCGCTGTTGCCAAGGAGAAGAAGGTGGTGGTGAGTGACGCCACGGACCTTTGCTCTACGAAGCAGTCGGCCAAGAAGCAGGTGCTCGAGCTGGACTGCAGGCCGACCGGAACCGCCAAATTGCCGGCCGATGGAACGCCGGAAAAGCCGCGCCTCGGATACGACACCAATCCGTGGCTGGTTAAAGGCCTTTAGAGACTAGCCGATGGCAATACAGCGCGGCTAAGGGGAATGTGCGCTGGCGGTGAAGCCTTCTTTGTTCTCTCATCGGTGGAACATTGTCGCCTGGAAACGCTTCGGACGGTGCACTGCCCCATCAGTGCAACGTTCCCTTCCTTGTTTGCACTGGCCGGCTGCCGAAAGGTGGCCGGCTTTTTTGTATATAACCGCGACCTGATGTTTGGGATTGTTGATGGACAGCCGCGAGTGGCCGCTGCTGGCCTAGCGTCTAGGATTGGAATATGTAAAGGCGAGATCACCAAGGCAGGAATGACCAGACTAAACAGCGGTTTCGTCTGTTAGCCGCGACGCCGGCGATAATTGAATTCAGAAGGGCGTCGGCCCGGCTGCACAGCCGGGCCAAGGCTGGAAGAGTTCCGCTCCCGCCCAGCACGATACGCATCGCACCTGGGCGCAAGCGGTACCAATGGCTCGCCTATTCCGCCGCGCCTTTTCGGCAGGAAACCCTCGGCCTCATCACAATGGAGGGCGACATTCGCAGCGCCCTATGGAACCATCCAGAGTGACATAGGCTGTTTCATGGAACTTCTTGATGACATCAGGAGGCCTGTTAAGCATGCCAGTTGTTCGCGCTCGTAGCTCAGATGCAGGTTGGAGCTCTGCCTAGTGCACCAGTATCGGAAGCGAGAACTAGGAACCGGGAGTGCTGCGGATAGATTGCCGCAGTCGAGCTTTTATCAGAGCATGGCAAGGGCTGCCTTTCTCTCCACGTTGGCGGTCGTCCTGTTGCTCGCGCTATTGCCAGACCACTTGCTGCACGCCCTCGGATTGGCCTTTACGTCTCATCACGACAAGCTCAACCACGCCGCCGCGTTCGCCACCTTGTCGGCTTTGGGTAGCCTCGGCTGGCCCCAACAGGTGGTCCGGCTGGCGGTTCTACTTGCTTTAACGGGCGCAGCGATCGAAATCCTTCAATGCGTCACAGGGCGTGACATGAGTGTCTTCGACTGGTTTGCCGACTGCGCCGGAATGGCATACGGGCTGAGAACTATGAGCTGGGTGAACGAGATTCTGGGCGAACCGGTTATTTGATCGCCACAGGCTCCGCTTTACCGCCGCCGTCTTGGCCCCACTTGCCAGCCTCACGCCCGGGGCCCCTTCGATCACCCTCGCTATTTCAATTTCCGACGCAAAGGCCGATAGCAAGGCGAATGGGTTTCAGGCCGCTCACCATTTAGACTTAGGTCCGATTCTTTCGCGCAAATGGCCGAAGCCGGAAACATTTCTCCTTCTACTTTGTTGCAGTGGCCGTGCCGCTGAGGAGAACATGCACAGTGCCTCTATCAAATGAACTGCGCGACGTACCTTTAGAATTCCAATGCCCCTCCTGTTCACGCCCTATGGTGAGAAGGGGATCCTGGCTGAAAACGATTGCCGGTTTCAAATGCGATAGCTGCAGGTCCAGAGTGCGGCTCGGCTACGAAGAGAAGCTGGCCATATTCGACCGGCACCTTAAGCGAGGCGCGCCGGATCTGGGCCGACGACCAATGGAGTGCGATCCCGGCAACGGTTCCTGAGAGTGTGTCGGCAATTCAAGCTCCAACTGCTTGCGGTCTGCCGCAAGTCCAAGCTTTCATCTGGTCGCAGGGTCAGGCGGCTCTTCCGTCCGTACGGAACCGATGATGGCGAGAGGTTTCGATGCGGTCGGAGCACCGAGCAGGTCTACACGTTTTTCGTAGCGACCACCAATCTCTAGCTGACCACTTCAACGCTTTGACGAGGTGCGAGCAACTTGATTTTTAATAGTCTTTTTCGGGCCAACATGCGCGCCGCCTCTGCGATGCGGCCTCCGTAAGCATCGGCGACGAATGATAGCGTCGACAGGTCAATAATGAGGTCACCGACGGCGCCCGCCAAGACATTGGACCCGGGCCCAAATTGATGCACCAGCGCCCGCACTTCCTTAAGTGCCGTCGAGGCTTCACCCGCATCCAGCAGCGCCTCGATGTGATCGAAAATCTGCATCCCGACCCTCCCGCTTGCGCCTCACACGCTGAGCCCCCTCGAATGGAAAGGAAAACGATGGCAATATCGCGCGAAAAGAAAGCGCCTGCCAAGGTGCTCGCGGACGAGGCGGCCCGCGACATCGTATCGCATCGCCGCAGGGAGGCGGTGCTGAAGGATATCGTAGCACTTGCCGACCGCTTGGCGTCGCGAGCGTTTCTCGAAAGGGTTGCGGCAGAGCGGCGATCGCCGCCTCCAGGGCCGCCACGTCTGCCTTGGCGATCAGGCTCGCCTACGGGCTTTCGCTCTCAATCAGATCGACTGCGTGAGCGGCGCTCACCTCGTCGAGATCACCGAGGTCGCCCACCGAGACGATGCTGCGCGGTCGATTGCGCGTCAGCCATGTGTAGCACGAGTTGCCAACGATGGTGAGCAGCCAGGCACGTGCATTGCCGCCTGCATAGCTTGCGATGTTGGCGTGTGCCTTCATGCAGGCGTCCTGCACGACATCCTCGGCGTCGGTGGCATTGCCGGTCAGCCAGCGGGCCAGCGAAAGCGCGTCGGCGAGATGGGGCATTACCACTTCGCCGAAGCGGTCGGCCTGCGCATTGCTGCTCAGCATCGGTACACCGTCACATGCGCCTCGCCTGGAGCTCGTGTCCTCATTTGGCGAGAATGGTTCTGCCTTGCGATGGAACCCAGCGCAAACATCCCGGGTCGCCAACTGCGTTGAATGTGAGGGCAAACGTCGCATCGATGTCAATCACACACTGGACCGCAAACATGCATCCAGATGGATGCTTCTCGAGCACAAGCATTGCCGAATTCACGACCCATTTCGCATCCGCGGCACCTGAGCTTTCCCGATCCCGACCGCGGCAGCACCTTCGGCAGACAGGTGAGCCAGCCGGCCGCAGGCGGCCGACCTATCGCCTTCCAGAGGTCCTGGAACGTGTCGACCGATACCGTAGTGCTCGGCAATGTGTGGGTTTGCAGTGCGGCGTTCCTTCAAGGTCAATCAGCAGCGTATGCATGGAAGACCAGGGCGGGCGGCGTTTTATTCCCGGACAGCGAAAAAAGATGACTGGAGGCCATGCGACAGACGGCACCAGCGGCGCACAGATTGTCCATCTGGCGTTAGCCGAGAGGGAAGGGAACTCGCAGCTAACCTTCTCCAAGTTCGGAAGGCAATTCCAGAGTCTCGGCATTACTCCTAGCGAGGGCGTTCAGGCACTTGTCGCCCGGCTAACGCGAAGTTCTGACACCGATCACCGACCGACTTCAGCGCCGAAATTGCTACCAAGCCAAAGCCAAAGCGATGTCGGGGCCTTCAAGGCCTCTTCTTATTTCGGCCAAGCCGGCCCGGAGCCCGCATTCAGTCACATCCCTTGGACTTGGGTGCAGAGCTGCTGCATCGAAGCCATTTGAGCAGCCGAGTTCGCGCCCGAACCCGTGCTGGTGCTGGCGGTCGTATCGCCAGCTGTATTCGAGGATCCCGACGTGCCGGTGGTTGTACCCGAACCAGTGCTGTTGCTGGCCGTGGTGTTACTGCCGGTCGAACCAGAGCTGCCTGAAGTGCCGGTGGCTGTGCCAGAGCCGGTGCCGACACTCGCCGTTGTATCACTGCCGGTCGAAGCCGAGCTACCTGACGTGCCGGTCATTGTGCCAGAGCCAGTGCCGTTACTGGCCGTCATTCTCGAGCAGTCGGAGCGAACCTGTGCCTGCTGTTCAGAGCTCAGGGACGACCAGTTCTTGCGGATCTCATCCTGCGACAGAAGTCTTCCCGAATTGGCGTCGCTGAAGAATGAGCCCGAGAGCTTGCTGTCCCAGCCGCTCGGGATACCGCTTTGGCCTGAGCCGGACGTAGAACTCATACCCGACCCGGCCGATGAGCCGGACGTTCCGTTCGTGCCGCTGGATGTTCCCGACGACTGCGCCAAGGCCGCGGTGGCGAGACAGAGAGAGATCGCTGTAGCTGTCAAAATCTTACGTTTCATGTGAGTCTCCTTTGGGGTTCGACGCCGTTGCGGCGTCGAACCCTAATCTCGAGGAAAGGCACTTGTTCGTGTAGAGAGCGGAATTGAATGTCATGATCCATGTGCACCAGTCTTGGGTCTCGAATGCGAGGCCGGGGCAATGATCACGGAACCGATGCAAGAGCTGCCGTCTGCTGGGGCGGCAGTGGCGATAGCCCGCAAATCGCGCGCAGCGGCCCGGCGACGCGACTGCTGAGTCTAGCTCAGACAGTCGCGGAACTTTATTGACTTATGGGACGTTTCCCCGCCGAACCAATTTAGGTTCAAGGAAAAGGGGGAACTATGGAAAATCCAGGTGTCGGTTGGATAGCTGCGATCGTCATCGGCGGTATCGCCGGCTGGCTCGCCGAGATGTTCATGAAAAGCAATATGGGCGTGCTCATGAACATCATTTTGGGGATCGTCGGCGCCATCCTCGCCAACGTCCTTCTCGGACTTGTGGGGATATCGTTGACCGGCTGGCTTGGCTATCTTGCCGCCGGCTTCATCGGTGCATGTATTTTGATTGCCGTGGGCCGAATGGTTAGACGCTAGCGACCACTCGACCTTGAAACATTCTGGTTCAGGCGCCTGAGCCTTGCGCTCACGCGCCTTTCTGGTGCTGCACCTGTCGCGGTCTTCACATCAGCGAGTTCGGCTACGTTTAGGCGACCTTTCCGCTTCGCGGCCGTCGTGCTCGTGGTGCTGCCCCAGCGCTTTGGCCGGAAGAGCGGCGCTCGAGACATCAACCGCCGCGCTAGTGGATTGACGCTGCTGATTTCGCCTCCTCTCAGAAGGGGGGTGCGGACTCCTGCCGTTGTTAGCGGTGAACGGTGTCGTACTCCCCCAGATCAAGATCGATCTGCCGGCATCTGGGTTCAGGCTCGCGTGACCGCCTTGACTCCGCAGATTACTTTACCAACTATAGGGCTATGTGCGCCGCTGCCAAATCCGTCGGGATTTCCTTTTCCGGGTTTGCCCCATAGCGGGATCGTAACCCTCGGCTCGGCTGCCATGCGCGCCCCCAGCCGAGGGGTGAACATGTAAAATCGACATGTGACATTGGCGCAGGGCCGCATCGGCCCTGCAACATCGGCGCGTTCAGGATAGATTTCCGTCGCACTGAAAATCGTTGGCGATCCCTTGGCAGGTCCGACGCCAGGCAGAAACATGAGTATTCAAATGCAAGTTACCAAGAAAATCCGGCGCAAGCCGAACATCCGAATCACGCAGTCGGATCACGCACGTTTGTCGGCCCTCGCGAACACCGTTGCCGCACGAACCCCGGAGGCGTCGGATGAGTTGCTCGCCGAACTCGAGCGGGCTCGCATCGTGGCCGACGGCTGGGTCTCCGCCGGCGCGGTCCGGATGGGCTCGACTGTAACGTTCAAGCCCGACACCAGCGATCCGAAAACGGTGACGCTGGTTTTCCCTGGCGATGCGGACATCTCCGAAGGCAAGGTTTCGATACTCACGCCGATCGGCACGGCTCTGATCGGCCTTTCGGCTGGGCAGTCCATCATGTGGACCGCCCGGGACGGGCGTCGGCACGAATTGCTGGTGCTTGAGGTGGGCCAGCCCCCTCCGGAAATCGATGTAGCCGATCGGCGCGCGCCGGCCGCCTTCGACCATTGCGGCGGGCTAGACATGGGCGTTTCGATCCGTCTGCTCACTCACGCGGGCAGCCCGGTCGCGGGAGTGTAACCCTGTGCCGGGTGTCCTTGCCCGGCGCAGGTAGGTTTCCCGCCCGCTCAACTGCTTGACGCCGGATTGTTTCAGAGGCCGGCTGGAAACGTGCCGTGCCCACTTTCGATCGTTGCCAATTGACCACTAAGGACTGCACCATTCTTGAGGTCTTTGCAGGATCGCCACCACTCCCGCAGTGACACATTCTCGGATTTACCTGACCGAAAGATTACGAGCGCGGTTGTGATGTTTCGGGAAGACATCCCCGAACGTGGTGACCCTCAGCACCCGCGTCGCCTCTCGGGTAAATGACGGCCCTGCTGAAACCCGTATCGTGGCACATGACGAGATGCGCGGTCTTGTTGGCATGCTTTTCTCGAAGCGCCGCGACAGCAAATACCGCAGCGGTCCGTCGACCAACTGGCTGAAGGCAAAGTGCTATGCGATCGACGACTTCGATCTGCTCGGCGTCGAGCGTGAAGCGGGCAAGCCGGCTATGGAAACGCGTCCAGGAGCACTCAGGCACGGCGCCCAAGGGCATCATGAAGCGGCCGGCCACGCAATGGGTAAAGCCGGGCGTCATTGGACGCGTGAAGCACCTGCGCGGCGAGGATGACCTGCGTCATGCCTCACTGCAGGATTTCCGCGAGGAAGATTGAACGCTATATCGGAGCCATGCCAGCAGCAGATCGCCTTACCGTCCGCTTCGCCTATCAACGCGGCTTTCAGGTCCTCGACGGCAGCGCGATCCTCCAGACCTTCGAGAAGCAGGACGAGGCGTTCAAGTTCGTGCTCGGCCGGGGTGCTCGCGTTTGGCTGGCACGGTCGCGGACCGTCATAGGCCGCATCACTGACGTTGCCTGCTCCCCCTGAGGGCGTTAGTAGCCCGCAACCGGAACATCACATGTGCTGGTGCATTGCTAGTGAACGCCAATTCGACTGGGGCGCAAAATGCATCGCGCGATCACAAATGCATGGGCAATGGTGCGAGAAGCCATCGTTGGGTTCGTCAACGACAATGCTCTCAGCCATGGCGCGGCAATCGCTTTTTATGCCACAACATCGTTGGCGCCAATTCTGCTCATCGTGGTTGCAATTGCGGGTCTCGCATTCGGTCACGAGGCAGCCCAAGCGGCATTGTCCGCCCAAATCACAGGGATGATGGGTACAGAAAGCGCAAATATCCTGCAAACCGCACTGAAGAGCGCATCCGAAAAGCCATCCGGCGGCACCTGGGCGGCGGTGATTGGCATCATCACCTTGCTTGTGAGCGCTTCCGGGGTCTTCGGCGAAATACAGCAGTCTTTGAACATAATATGGAAGGTCGAAGCGCAGGGCAGTTCGTTGTCGCGCCTGGTGCGCGCACGTGCGGTAAGTCTGGGACTGGTCACCGCACTTGGCTTCATGTTGCTCGTCTCTCTAGTCGCGAGCACGGCGATTTCGGCCCTAGGCAACCTCATCAACGCACAGTTGCCGTTCGGGACACTTGTCCTGGCCGTTATCAACGCGGTCGTTTCTTTTGTCCTCCTCGCAGCTATTTTCGCCGCCATCTTCAAGATCTTGCCTGATCGAACCCTGGAATGGCGGGATGTCTGGATTGGCGCTGTTGTAACCGCTGCCCTGTTCACGCTCGGGAAATCGCTTATCGGTTGGTATATAGGCTCCAGCGCGGTCGCGGCCTCATATGGGGCCGCCGGTGGGCTGCTCGTCATCCTGCTGTGGGCTTACTACTCGGCAGAAATTTTTCTTTTTGGTGCGGAAATCACTCGCGCCTATTCCATTCGACACGGCAGCAGGTCCGATCTGGATGCTGTGCTTCACAGTGCTTGACTGCAACACATGCCACTAACCACCAAATCGACTAGGCGCGCGGCGCACCGGCCGGGGCTTCGCCACATCACCCATCGGCGCCGACCGCATCACCGAGCAGGGCACGCGAGCTGGATACGGTCGACAGTGCGCTGGTTGGTCAAACCATGAGGGTCACAGTTTGAGTTGCGAAAGACGCGGTTCAGCGGCGACGCGGACGGCGCTTGCGTATCGGCTTTGTACTCGCGCGCCTGCCGTCCGGCGCCTTCTTGGCGGCGGCGGAGCGGTACAGGTTCATGAGGTCAATCAGGAGCCGAACAATGGCAATCGCAGTTGCAGCATCGAGCCAGCCCGCAATGCTTTTGAGCATCGGGATTGTTCTCCAAGCTTACGACGTGAAAGCGGTCGAAGGACCGGGGCGGCAGTGCTCCTTCGCTAGTTTAGGCGAGGACTGCCACCCATTCGTTGTGGCACTCAGTTGCCAAGCAACATGACATGAAAAAGGCCTCCGAAGGAGGCCTTTGGATGGTGTGAGCGAGAATCTCCACCTAACAAATTATGCACATTTTGTGCATGCAGCGCAAGCCGTTCGCTTGGCCAAGGCGCGCTTGGCGCCTTGATGCTGCTTGGCAGCGTGACCATCACCCCGGCTCTTCGGCCGCAGCCGATGGTCGCTGTCGACACTTTCAGACGCAATGCGATGTCATTGTTGGCGCCAAAAACCACCGCTTCACTTCGCTTCCGCGAAATGGGATCCTTGCAAGCACCGAGCGCAAGCTCATGAGGCAGAGGGTGTAAATGGACTGAGCGGGCGTTCTCATATTGTGAAACGCCGAACGGATCCCGGGTCCCTGGAAGGGCGGCAGCAAAGGTAAGAGAGCCGCACTTCCAGGGAGGCTGGATCAATAGTCGTTGTTGTAATAGCGATCATCGCAAGGCGCCGTGTAGATCCGGCCGCGGCGGTCCTGGTAGCGGCAAAGCTGTTCGCCGCGGCGCTGCGGCGTGGTCGACTGGCCGATGACTGCGCCGAGCAAGGCGCCGCCGGCGGCACCCACGACCGTGCTTTCGGTGTTGCCGCCCAGTGCCTGGCCGGCGAGGGCGCCGACACCGCCGCCGATGAGTGCGCCTGTGGTTGCCCTCTGCTGCTGTTCCGTCTGAGTCGCGCACCCTGCAAGTGCTGCAGTCATGAGCACGGCGGCAATGGTTTGTCTGATGATCATCTTGGAACTCCTTTGGAGCCCCAAACGCGGATCGGGGCGAATGGTTGCCAGTTGCTGGCGCATTGCGGCCAAACGGCGGCACGCCCGCTCACGAAATGAGACGTGGTTTCTCGGGCCTTGAAGACAATGGTTGCCAAAGCGGAAACGGCCTGCGCGAACAGGTCAATAGCGCATCGGTTTGAATCCGTTGATGAGCAGCTAGGCTGGCTCGTCGCGTAATCGCCTTTTTTCGCGGCGGCGGTTAGGAATCCGGACCGGCTATAGCCATGGCGTTCCGCATATCGATCTATCTGGTCGAGGACATCTTCGGGAATGGTGACGTTGACGCGCACCACCTTTGTGGTCTCGGCTTTGAGCGCTACCAGGACGGCGACCGGGCTGAAATTGTCATTGTTCGACACGACATCTTCCAGGGATGATGGCTCGGGAATGGCTTCGCCATCCTCGACAAGGCCTTCGAGATGGAAGGCCAGGGCCTCTTCGGCCATGGCGCGGGCGTCGTCCAGGCTGGTGCCGGCGGTGACCACGCCCGGAAAATCGGGAAAGGATACGCCGAAGTCGCTGTCCGCTTGCTTGTGGATCAGTCCGATATAGTGACGCACGGGTCGGTTCCCCCAAGGAGCGGCTTCGAGGCTCGATCAGACTATCGAGCCATTCGACACAAACTGTCGAGGTATTCCTAATGGGACCGTAGGAAGCTGCCTAGTAAGTTGGGCATGCCCCAGGCAGACATTGCCTGGGCAACGGTCGAGAGTGTGGGGAAAGTGCCAAAGTTAGATGGCGGGAACCAGACTGTGCCTAGAGTTCGCGCCGCGCAGTACGTGCGCATGTCGACGGAACACCAGACCTACTCGATCGACAACCAAGCGGATGCCATTCGCGACTATGCCGATCTCATGGCTTACGAGATTGTCGCCACTTACGAGGACCTCGGTCGCAGCGGCTTAAACCTTGGAGGGCGCCCCGGTCTTCAGAAGCTGTTGGCCGATGTCGAAAGTGGGCGAGCCGATTTTGAGACGGTTGTGGTCTATGATGTAAGCCGTTGGGGGCGTTTTCAGAACATTGATGAAAGCGCAGCCTACGAATACCGATGCCAGATGGCCGGCGTCCGTATCGAATTTTGCGCCGAGCAATTCGCAAACGACGGCAGCATCGGGTCAGACGTCCTCAAAGCAATCAAACGGAGCATGGCTGCCGAGCAGAGCAGAATGCTCTCGCAAAAAGTCTTCATCGGCCAGGCTAGGTTGATCCGGCTGGGCTTCCGGCAGGGCGGGAAGGCCGCCTTTGGCCTGCGGCGCCTGCTTGTCGATCAACACGGCCGTTCAAAAGGCATCCTTTCATCCCACGAATACAAGAGCCAGCAGACGGATCGAATAGTTCTGGTGCTCGGCCCGCCTGACGAGGTTGCGACAGTGAAGTGGATCTTCAGTCACTTTGTCAGAACACGCAAGACAGAGCTGGAGATGGCAAGACTGCTGAACAAGCGCGGCGTGCTCAGCGATTTGCGGCGACCATGGACGCGGGAATCCGTCCACTCGGTGCTGACCAACGAAAACTACATTGGCAACAGCGTCTGGAACAAGCATTCGGCCCGGCTGAGAAGCCATCAAGTCCGAAATCCCCCGGAACAGTGGGTGCGGGTGGAAAACGTCCTGGAGCCGATCGTCGACCGCAAACTGTTCGACCGGGCGCAGATCGTGCTCAAGACCATCTATCGCCACATGACCAACGACGAGATGCTGGCCGCTCTTAGGGCACTTCTGGCTCGCCGTGGCGCCTTGTCGTTGGCCATGATCGACGCGGATCCCGGGTGCCCGCCGGCCCAACGCTACCAGTGGCGTTTTGGAACCATTGTCAAAGCCTATGAACTGATCGGATACGAGCCATCCAAAAACTACCGCTTCATCGGCGTGAACCGGCACCTGGAATCAATGAGGCTGCAGATTATCCGGGATCTTGTGGGCGCGATTGATAAGCAGGGCGGGGTTGCTGCCCATGACATGGCGATGGACCTCCTGCGGATAAACGAGGAGATCACGGTGGCGATTACAATGGGCCGATGCAGGGTTTCCGGCTTCGGCTATCCACGCTGGTTTTCCAAGGCCGATAAACGGCCACTACCCGACATTTTCGTCCTGATCCGTATGAATCCCGGCGACCTGACCATTCGGGACTATTTGATTGCGCCTGCCCACGAGATCGCGGGTAAATCGGAACTGCATGCCATCAATGGAATACCGCTGGACAGCTATATTTTTCCCACGCTCGACCCGATTATCAGGTTGGCAGAGCGAGAGCCTGTCGGAGGCGTGGCTTGGTAGTCAAGCGCTTAGCCAAGGACGCCGCCTACCGTGCGTTGGAAAACGGTGGCGACAGACATGCGAGCAATATTGTTGCTGGCGCATTAGGGTCCAAGAAGAGGCTTCGTTCACACGAATTTTTGGCGACCTACGATACGGAATGCAAACGCATGCGCGATTTCGTCACGCAAGCGGCAAAGTCTGAACAGAGCCTAGACCGGATAGTAGCGGCGCTCCACCTGATGATGCGCGACAAGCAATTCTGCGCCACGCTGGTGTCCGAGGGCTTCAGGACAATGCCAAGCCTACTGGCACATAGGTTGCGTGGCGCGACCCGCGAGCCGCAAATGTTCTGCTCTCCCGGAAAACCCGCTTCCGAGACAGGCGAGAACCGGAAAGCCGTTAACGGAATTTGCCCTGATGTCCTCGACCTGCTTCGGGACGCGCCGGTAAAAACAAAAATCTTCGGGTTGCTCCAGAAGGTGCTGCCAGCCAGGCAATTGGAGATTGCCCGGCTGATGGTGGCGATGGACCGGGTCAGGATCACCTACGCGAGACTACTCGTCGCTCTGACACCGCAAGCCCTGCTGGTCGAGGGTTTTAATCTCTCAACGATCACCACACAAGCGGAAGACCAGCGCGGCGCGATGGTGCTCGATGTCGGCGCGGTAAGCCTTGCGGTTCTCAGCGCCGCGGAACGTCATGGCCAGGTGGGCCTGGAGCTTGTCGCAGCCAACCGCTTTTTCGACCGGTTGATGGATAATTCCAGAGTGGTGCGGTATCTCGCCCGGACCTTTCCGGGGCATTTTGAAGAGTTTCACAGCTTCTCGATGCCATGCCTCGAACAGGGGCGCTAGATGGTCGGACGTCAACTCCTATAGAAACCGATCGCCGTCGCCGGGATGCAAACAACAGAACCAATGTGACTTCTGTCCAGGCCTCGAAAAGCCAAACCCGCCGAGCTTGCCGCAGCCAGAATGCTCGCAAAGCGATTTTCGATCGGCTCTCGGCCGCGCGGAATCGCTGTCATCCCATCGGCAAGCCGGCTCGGTTCGTCGCTCATAACGGGTTGATCGGCCCGACCAGGCCGGGATGGTCGTTGGGCAACTTGTTGACGGCGCTCGTGTTCACCTCACGTCCAACGCGGTTGAACTGCAGCTGACCGTCGATGTCGTGGCTGAGAACGTCCTTGAGGCTGTCCTTGGGTGTCGCCGGGTCCAGCCAGGCGTCATAGTAGGCCGGGTCGAGAATGAGAGGCTGCCGATCATGCAACTGCTTCATCGGTTCTGCGGCAGGCTCGGTGATGATGGTGCAGCTGGTTATGTCGAGATTGGAATTGTAAGCCCAAAGCCCCGCGAACGAGAAAGGCGCGTGGCCTGGCTGGTAGATGTGCCAAGGGTCTTTCTTGCCGTCGGCTGGCGATATCGTCCACTCGTAGAAGCCATCGGCAGGGATCAGGCAGCGCTTGGACTTGTAGGCGTCGCGGAAGGCGGGCGCTGTATCGATGCCCTCAATCCTCGCATTGAACATAGCCGCCTTGGGCATTTCCTTTGCCCAGAAGGGAACCAGCCACCAGCGCCCTTCACGGAGCCTGTGATTGCCATCTTCACCGGCAGTGACGAATGGGACATCCTGAGTCGGCGCGATGTTGTACCGGGGCTCGTCGTTGCGGCCCGTCTCCGCCGGCGCAGTCAGGGGGTAGAGCCGGTGGATTTCCGACCACGACAGATATTTGGTGTAACGTCCGCACATCGCTCTGCCTCAGTTGCGCAGGAGTTCAGGCACGCTGAGCGGGCCAAGGTCGGAATTCTCCTATACTCGTCGCTGCGGCGCCAGACGCCGCGTATCTTGGCGGCGGTGACCGATTGATTGCCTTCGCCAGTAGCCTTGCGGAAGGCTCTGGGCGACCACAGAGTTCCCCTTGGTGTGCGCTGTGGAGGCAAAAAGGGCAAAGTCGACGACGATCATCCCATGTCCCCTCTCACTGCGGACTTAGCAAAGGCTCTCGCAAGGAATGCCGTCCTTGTCGCGGTCGAGCTTGCCGCCCCAAGAGCAGTTGGCCAAATACCAGTTCGCCTCGTTGCATGAGCTGATCTGGGGACAGGTTCGCCGTGGCTGACAAGAATAGCTCTGCGCCACCTGCCCATTACGCATGATGCCGAGTGGTTGTTTTGCTGACGGCCTGGTGGTGCCATTCGCATGCTCTGCGCGCCAACCCCATGGCGCCTGAAACGCTCCAGCCCACAGACCGACCTTCGCCGCCTGGGCCTTCGCCTGCTGTCTTGCGTAGGCTCCGTGGCTGTAGCGCGGCCAATCTAGTGCCAAGCCCCGCTCGACAAGCCAGCTCTGGACGTTGCGACCGTCGGCGCGATCGCAATCCCCAACAAGCCGGCCGTACCGGTCTCGGTTAACAAAGCTGCAATGCAACGGACGCGATGCAGCGAGGAACTCGTCCAAGGCTTGGGCAGCATGGCGCCCGCAGGCGTATTCGAAGCCCTTAGCGTCTTCGCAATATTGCTTACTCTCGGGCGCATCGATGCCGTTGAAGCGGATGCGCTGTCCGTGGATCTCGATCGTGTCGCCGTCGATCACAGACGCGACACCGGCGATCGGCGCCGGCTTCGAGCCGAACCAATTCGATGCATTGATCTCTGGCAAACTTTCACTGTGCTGGATGGCGGTTTGCGCGACCAGAGCGCCAGCCGCTACCGCAGTCACCAAAATCAGGCGCCGCGGCACATTCGCCCATCGGTGCGCACGGCTATGCTTGGCACCGGCTCGCTTTCGCCAGCGATCAGATCGATTGTCGTATCGGTATTTGTCCACGCCCTCATCCCCGCAGAGAGGATGCGACTGTTTCAACGAAGAGTCCAGAAGACGAGACGCGCGGAATGCTAGCCCGGAAGCCGATGCGTGCCGACGCCCTCGACTTCGATCTCGGTTAAGGGGGTTCGATGATCTCTTGGGGTGCATTCGGCTGTCGGGCCTGACCGGCGCGCGCCGAAGGTGCGTTCACGCGGGAAAACCGGCCTTTCTGAAGCCTGACGTGAAAAGCTCGAGGTCGACTTGGTGGGCGAACGGGAGACGTGAAATCAGCCGGATAGTCAGGTCGTGTTTCCTCATCAGTGCTTCCTGAACTTCAGCACGCGCCTTCTGCGTCTCGCCCAAATGAGCGTACGCCGCTGCGAGAAAGGCATGAATGAAGAATTGGTCGCCGGCCTTCTGATACGAACCGACGGCCTCCGAGTACCTTCTTAGCAGGAAGAGGGAGCTGCCCTTCACCTCCCAGAACCATATTGGAGGTAACGGGTCGCGCAGCAGCGCAGATTCAAGCACGTTCAGCGCGCTCTCGGCCCGGCCGCCGTAGTTGAGCCAGCTTGCGTAGTCCCCCGCTATGTTCACGTCCAACGGGTTTAATGAGCGCGCTTGCTCGAAATGCACTCCCGCGTCGCTGTGCTGGCGCATGTGCGTAAGCACCAGGCCCATGCTCTGGTGACAGACGCCATCGCTCCTGTCGAGAGCGAGCGCCGTTCGTGCCGAGTCCCAGGCGTTCTGTAGCGTCCGCGGATCGTTGTCGTACCAAAATCTGCCGACGAGCGCCTGCGCGAGGAAGGCGTGGCCTTGAGCGAACATTGCATCGAGCTCGACACACCGGACGAATAGGGGCTCGGCCATGTCCAGTTCATACCGGTAGAACTGTGCGCGCCCCTGCAGGTAGCAGTCGTATGCATCCCAATCGGCCGGAGGCTTGCGTCTGGTCCTGCTCGTCGAATCGGCCTCCGCTTGGCCTTCGACCATCGAGGCGATGAGAGCCGCAACCTCGTCTTGCAATGCGAAGATGTCGTCGAGGGCCCTGTCGTACCGTTGGGCCCACAGGTGGGTACCGGTGGTAGCGTCAATCAACTGTGCGGTGATCCGAATGCGATCACCGAGCTTTCGTATGCTGCCTTCGACGAGGTAGCGAACTCCGAGTTTGCGATGGACTTCGGCAATGTCCAATGCCGGACAGCGAAACTGAAAAGATGAATTCCGCGCGATGACAAGGAGGGAGCGGAACCTGGCCAGCTCCGTAATTATGTCCTCGGTTATGCCATCGCTGAGATACTGCTGGTCCTGATCGCCGCTCAAATTGGCAAAAGGCAGGACCGCAATCGACGGCTTGCCGGACCCTGGTATCGGTCTGCGGGATGCGCTCGCCACCGGCTCGACAGTCCCGGTGAAGCGGTAGCCGACGCGAGGCACCGTGGCGATCCACTCGCCGCCGTTGTCAGCCGGACCGAGTGCCTTTCTCAGTGTCGCTATTTGGACCGTAAGGTTGCCTTCCTCAACGGCGGTTCCCGGCCAGGCAGCGTCCATCAGTTCGGCCTTGGTCAGGATCTCGCCGGGCCGGGTCGTAAGCGCAGCAAGCAGCGTCAGCCCACGATGCCCAACAACGATCGGGATCTGCTCTTTCAGGAGCGTCCCGATGTCGGGATCGAGTACGAACGGACCAAAAGCGATGCGTGTCCCCTGCATCTGGGCATATTAGACGTTCCGGCGGTTTTCGGAACAGTGTCGGCACCGCTTTAATCCCCGGGTCGCTTTCGAGGCCTATGCCCAGAACGCGGCCACCTGTCCATCGATTAGAAGATAGCGATCGGGCGCTGGCCGCTGCGCGCGAATGTCCGGAGTGGCTATCCCGACTGCGTATTGGCCTGCGCCGCTGATCAGAGATAGCGAACCGCAGAACTGACCGAAGTTTGGCGCTAAACCATTGATATTGCTGTGCCGGCTGGCTTGACGCGATCCTCGTCGGAAGCCTCGCAGCCGGGTTGACGCTCGGCGTCGGCCAATCCTCCTCGGCGTTGTCAGCCCCATGTGGGCCAAGGTGGCGATCACTCTGGTCTTCATCGCGCCTGCGATCGTTACCGGCTGCCATGCCTCCCATGGCATCGCGAAGCACATAATGACTTCGGAAACCTGGCAGATCGTCTTTTCCGTCATTGGCGCGACCGCCGTCGTCGGCGTCACGGCATATCTCCGGGTGGTGGGCATGACAGCCGCCGACTGATCCGGCAGGAACGTGGTTCGCGCCTAGACCCGCGCGGACGAGGCGGATGGACCAGACCGAGGAAGGCCTAGCCACCTCATTATCGGTGGCTGGAGCAATCGGGTTCCAGGCCAGAATCGAGCAACGGCCACGTGCCGGCGCGGCCTCGTCTATGGCCTTGGACTTTCTTCAGTCGATGCCCATGGCAGACCGACCAGTCGGTGGCAGGACGGCAGCGGGCGGTGGCGGCGGCGTTGCAGGTGCGCGGAATCTGTGCCTGGAATGCGAGGGCGATGCGGTGAAGCCTGTAGCGATCTGCCCGAGGCGCGTTGCGCGCCAACGTCTCCGTGCCAATCTGTCCCAAGAGCGCTCCAACGGCGTCTTCAATGGGCTGATCTGGCCGAAGGACGGCTGAAGCCTCGACCGCCTGGGCCGCAACGGCGCGTCCCGACTTTCTTCCCCTGCCGGCTCCCACCCCATGCCGCACGCGCATGGGGACCCCGAGCGCCGCCATTCCTCGCGAGACAAGAAAGCCGTTCTTGCGCCGTCCTCCGCTTTGCTCCGGTCGCAAGCGATGCGTCGTCGGTCGCCTCCGGCCAAGTGATCGCCATCGAGGCCGCATGGTGCGGGCTCGGGAACAGAAAACGGAGACTTACAATGGCTACCATCGGCACCTTCAAGAAGTCCGCCTCGAACGAATTCACCGGTGAAATCGTCACCCTCAGCGTCCAGGCCAAGAACGTGCGCATCGTCCCAGACACTCGCGCCACTGGCGAGAACGCTCCCAGCCACCGGGTGCTGGTCGGCCGCGCCGAGATCGGCGCCGCATGGTCGAAGACCTCCAACGAGGGCCGCGACTACCTGGGCCTCAAGCTCGACGATCCAAGCTTCAACGCCCCGATCTACGCCAACCTCTTCGACGACGAGGAAGGTGAGGGTTTCTCGCTCATCTGGTCCCGCCCGAACGCGCGGCGGAGCGACTGAGGACCCGCGCAGGCCCCGGCCGGAAGGCCGGGGCCTCTTCCGCGGACGGTCCGGTTCGGTTCACTCAAGCCGAGAGCGATGCCGAACCCGCATCGCCTGATGCTGATCAACCGGCCTCCGTTGGCAGAATTGTTCTGTAAAATGCAGGCTTTCACTCTGGGAAGACGAGGCAAGCGATGATCGAGCCGTTTGACGAAACCGCGCCGACCAGTGACGAACTCACCGAATACGATCGGGAACACGTCAAGCTCTATATGCGCCTGCTTGACGCCGCCGATGACGGCGCGGACTGGCGCGAGGTGGTCGAAATTCTCTTCGGCATTGATCTGACGAAGGAGCCGCAACGCGCCCGGCGCATCCATGACAGCCATCTGGCGCGAGCGCGCTGGATGGCGCGTGCAGGCTACCGTCATCTCTTGCGTCGGCCCGGCAACTAGCACCACAGCGCCTGCGTTTCCCGGGTGATGCCGGAACGGCATCACCCGATGCCCGGCGAGGGTCTTCCGCCAATCGCTACAACCCGGAATCGTTTGCAGGCGGGGTCTATGCCTTGTTTGCGAGGAGCTCTTTGGATGAGGCCGGATACGTCGCATTGGCGAGACAATGACAGCTATGATTATTTCGATACGTTGCCCATCGAGGGGCTCGCCTGGGAGTGTCTGCGGCGTCACGAACCCTATCAACGGCACTACCAAGCGCTCCTGACCACAAGAGCCGAAAAAGCACCCTTCCAGCCTGAGACACAGCGGCTGTGGGGGTTACGATTTCCCGGCCAGGCCGGATTTGTCCGCCTTGGCGCAAGACATTCTGTGGTCGCCCGACGTCGATCCAGCTGTGGTTTCTCTCGTGCCGGCGCCGGAATTCCTGTCTTCCTTGCGATCGGCGCCGTTGACCGCCCTGGGCGTGCTCCATGACAGCCCGGAAGGACGTCACACTGTCCACAGTGCAGGTGTCGCGACCCAACTTCTCCTTCTGCCCGGCAGTGACCCGCACGGCCACCTGGCGGCGCTGATCCCATTGGATGCAGAAACGTTGGGACGGATCGAAGCACTCACCCGTTTCTGGCGCTCCTTGCAGGGGCGCCCCACATCTTCGGACACCCGTATGACAGTACAGCAGCGCCGCCGGTTTCGTCTGATGATGCAGGCCGCAGACGCCCGTGCCAACGGCGCGAGCTACCGCGACATTGGCGTCGCCCTTTACGGGTCTAAGCGCGTCGCCGCTGATCCCTGGAAGACCTCCGCGCTGCGCGATGCGGTGATCGGTCTCGTTGAAGGCGCCACCGCCATGATCGGCGGCGGCTATTTGCAAATCCTGCGTCATCGCCGCCGATCCTAGCGGGGTCTGGCCGCGCAAAAGGGGTGGAGTTTTAGCCCCCCTCAATTTCCCCATCCCTGACGAAGCTTACTCTCCGCCACCGTGGTCTCCGTCCACCGCTGAACGCCAGCGGCCGCCCAAAAACCCACGGAGGTTCGACCCATGCGACCCGATATCGCCGTTTTGCCGCCGCGCTTCCTGCGCACCAAGGAAGCTGCGGATTTCCTCAGCCTGTCCGCCCGCACGCTCGAAAAGCACCGGACCTATGGCACTGGTCCTTCCTACCGAAAGCTCGGCGGCCGCGTCGTCTATGCCGTCGACGACCTTCAGGCCTGGGCCGAACGCGGCGCTGTCACTTCGACATCCGATCCGCGTGGGTCGGTCCTGCCCGCCAAGCGTCACACACCGACGCCGCCGGCGCATGGCGGACGATACGCACGCTGACCGCGCGCGGATTTCCAGATGGTGGCGCGAAACCAGTCCCTTTCGGACCGCGGGCAGCTCGACCTTTTCCGGGCGCTGCCTGGCGACTTCGCCCCACGAGACGCGCAGGATCTCATGGCCTATCCGTTCTTCTCCCTTTCCAAGACCCATCGCATCACCCCGATCGATTCTGCCGCCGGCGACGTCAAGATCCGGGTCGAGGCCGTACCCGATCATGGCATGGCGACCATCTGGGACGCCGACATCCTGATCTGGGCCGCGAGCCAGATCGTCGAGGCCCGTGACACCGGGCTTCGCACCTCGCGCCTTATGGCTGCAACGCCGTATGAGATCCTTACCTTCGTCGGCCGCGGCAAGAGCCTGCGCGACTATCAGCGCTTGAAGGCGGGGCTTGACCGGCTGCAGTCGACCACCGTCTCGACGACCATCCGTCAGCCCGCTGAAGGCCGGCGTCACCGCTTCTCATGGATCAATGAGTGGCAGGAGCGCATCGACCGCCATGGTCAGCCCGCGGGGATCGAGTTGATCGTCCCCGACTGGTTCTACCAGGCGGTCCTCGATGACGCGCTCGTGCTGACGATCAATCGGGCCTATTTCGACCTGACTGGGGGGCTGGAGCGCTGGCTCTATCGGCTGGTGCGCAAGCATGGCGGACGCCAGCGCGACGGCTGGCGCTTCGACTTCCGTCACCTTCACCAGAAATCCGGCAGCCTGTCGCCCTACAAGCGCTTTGCCTTCGAGCTGCGCGACATCATCCGCCGCCAGCCTCTGCCCGGCTACACCCTTGCGCTGGAAGTGGAGATTGGCGGCCGGGTTCTGCTTGCCTTCGAGCGGATCGGCTCCTGTGGAAGGCCTGTGGACGGCCTCGTGCTATCGGGAACCGGACCTCTCGTGCCATCGGGAACCGCAGGCTCGTGCTATCAGGAACCGAAACGGGGCCTAACCCCAGGAAAGCAAAGCCGAAATGGCGCCCTTAACTTAGACTCTAACCCAGATTCTAACTTTGAAGAGCGCGCGCGCAATGTGCAGAGGCTGATCCGCCGAACCAGCGACGCACTCGGGATAGAGACCGACAAGACCTCCAATGCGCCATCGGTTTCTGGCGGTCGCATCACGGCAACCAGCGCTTCCGAAGGTCCGACTCCGCCGCTTGATCCGCGCTCGGGAGCCACCCGATGAGCGCCGCACCCCTCAATCGAAAGAGCCGTGTCGGCAAGGCAACTTTGACGCTGCATCTCGCCGGTGAATTGACCTGCAAGGGAAATAAGTTCGCGACCTTCGTCGTGCGCCCGACCACCGAGATGACGACTCAGGAGCGCGACCGCATCGCCGCTCTCCAGCACGACATCATCGTCGCCGACACGCTGCGCGCGAATTTCCCACCACATCAGGAGAACCGAAATGATTGGCATCGCGGCTCCCCGCATGCGCGACGCGTTCCCGGCCACGCACCACGCTCGCGACGATCTCGTCCATGTCGAACTGACCTGGGTCGAGAAGAGACAGGAGAACTGGATCCGTTTCGGCACGCACGCCCGCGAACAGATCGTTGATCGTCGCCGGCGCATCCTGTCCTTTCGCCCCGGCACGGTCTTCGCGTTCGTGCGCTGGGCCGCGAACGACTTCGGAACGATCTTCTCACGCATCGATATCGTGCGTGCGGTCGCGTCTGGCGAAGCCTATCAGACACTGCCCTTCGTGCGACCCGGCGGCGACATCCTGCTGAAGGTCGAGAGCTGGCCCAAGGTCGAACGCGTGCTGCAGGCGATTGACGCCATCCAGCGCCTCGGCATCGAGCCTGAGTTGGTGTCGCCTGATCATTGGCGGCACATCCACAACCGGATAACCGCCGGCCATGCGCCGCGCAGCTACACACTCGACCAACATCGTGCCTTCCTGCTGCGCAAGAGGACCGAGCCGTGACGCGCGCCGGGATCATCTTAGCCAGCGTTATCGCAACCATGGGGGTCGGTTATCCCGGCCTCACTTCGATGCCCGCGAAGCTCATCTGGAATGCGTCAGCCAGCGCACCGATCGGCTTCTACACGATCGACTTCGACGGACCCTTCGAGGTCACCGATCTTGTGGCCGTCGACGCGCCCGAGCCGCTCGCGGCGTTCCTCGCCGATCGCGGCTATCTGCCGAGGGTCGTGCCACTCCTGAAGCGCATCCTTGGCGTATCGGGGCAACGGGTCTGTCGCTCGAACCTCACCATCACGGTCGATGGAATCGAGGCGGGGATGGCGTTGACGCGTGACCGGGCCGGCCGTGACCTGCCGGTCTGGCAGGGTTGCCGCCGCATCGCGAGCGGCGAAGTCTTCCTGATGAACCGGCATGTCCGCGACAGCTTCGACGGCCGCTACTTCGGCCTCCTCTCCACCAGACGGATTATCGGCCGCGCCGTTCCGCTGTGGACAGACGAGGACGGCAACGGCCGCTTCGAATGGCGCGCGCCAACGCGGTGAGCGCGCGACCGGCGGCGCGCGTTTTCGTGCCACCAGTCTTCATCACCGCACAACTGAAAACAGGAGCCTGACATGCAACAGATCGGAGAATTCACGCGCCAGAAGACTGGCTATAGCGGGCGCATCCGCACGCTCAGCCTCAACCTGGATATTACGATTGTGGCGGCAGAGGCGAGCGAAACGGAGAATGCGCCTGACTACCGCATTCACGCCGCAAGCGAGGACGGCCCCGAGATCGGCGCCGGCTGGAAACGCTCCAGCGAAAAGGCCGGAGACTATGTCTCGATCCAGCTCGACGACCCGACCTTCGCGCAGCCGATACGCGCGAACCTCTTTCGCAATGGCGACGACAAAACCTCCTGGTCGCTGCACTGGGCGCGACCGCGCGACCGTAGCGAGAAGGATTGAACGATGCGCGCTCGCCGTCCGTCGACGAGCCATCGCGGTGCGCCCGGGCCGCTTCGCGCTGCCCGGCGCATGGCTCTGCTCCTCCTTTGCGGCCTGTCCGTTGCGACCGTCATGCCGGCGGCGACCTTGGCGCAGGAAACACCTCTCACACGATCGTCGCAACGCGATCCGTTCGGCGCGCATATCGCAGAAGCCTCGCGCCGCTTCGGCGTTCCGACCGCGTTGATACGCGCCATCATGCGCAAGGAAAGTGCGGGGGCTGTGCGCGCCGTGTCCAGCGCAGGCGCCCGCGGCTTGATGCAGATCATGCCCGGCACATGGGATGAACTGCGTGCCCGTTGGTCGCTCGGCCGCGATCCGTTCGATGCCCGGGACAATATCCTGGCTGGAACGGCGTACCTGCGCGAACTGCACGATCGCTTCGGCTCACCAGGGTTTCTGGCCGCCTACAACGCGGGACCTGCACGCTATCAAGCCTACCTCACTGGGCGTCCGTTACCGGCCGAGACCCGCGCCTATGTCGCAGCATTTGCGCCCCTGATCGGTGAAAGCGAGGGTATGCGCCCTTTCGCCGTTACGTCTGTCGAGGCCATTCCGTGGAAGCATGGCTCGCTCTTCGTCGGCCAGCCGGATCGCATGCAAGCTGTCGCTCTCGTGCCGACCGAACGGCCACCAAATGACGCGAGCTCTGCGCCCACCGTGCGCGATGTGTCCGCCATCGTGCCGCTGTCCGAAGGCCTCTTCGTGGCGCGAGCGGGCGAAGGGATACAGCCATGAGCGCACATGGGCGTCTTCGCGCAACCGCAAGCTCCAGCGCACCGTGGCGTGGATGGAGGCGGAAGGTGTGCAGAACAACCGGAAGATGGCGAGATAAAAGGCCGCGAGGTGCGGCGTCGATCGGTTGTGCTGTTTCAAGAGGTTATGTGGCATTTCCGCGAGGTGCGAACATGTGGCGCACCTCGCCGGAACACCGTTTCACCTGTGATTTCGGTGCCTTGAGACGATGTGCGGATCTTCACGATGACTGACGAGGATGGTTTCCGCATCCGGCCCGGCCGTATCCGCTCGCCCAGTGCCCGGCGCGCCAGGCCCTTCATCGCGCAGGCGCTTGCCGCCGCCCGGAAGGCCGGCGCCCGCATCTCTCGCTCCGGCCGGATCAGTCCGGGCAATCGCTCGACCTTCGGGCGTGGCCGCTCGGCGAGCGTGCGCGCCAATCGTCTCCTCACCGGCCGCTCGCGAGCCGTGATCATCAAGACACGGCTGGTGCGCCATCACGCGCGCGGCGCCCCGCTTGCCGCTCATCTCACCTATCTGCGCCGCGAGGGCGTCACCCGGGACGGGGAGAAGGCAAGGCTGTTCGGGCCGGAGGACGGGGAGGTGGATGGCGGTGCTTTTGCCGAGCGGTGCGGCGATGATCGGCACCACTTCCGTTTCATCGTCTCGCCGGAAGATGCCGTCGACATGGCGGACCTCAAATCCTTCGCCCGCGATCTGATGGGTCAGATGGAAAAGGACCTCGGCACGAAACTGGATTGGGCTGGCGTCGATCACTGGAACACCGACAACCCGCACCTTCACATCATCCTGCGCGGCCGCACTGATGACGGGCAGGATCTCGTGATCTCCCGCGATTACATCAAGGAGGGAATGCGCGCCCGCGCCGCCGACCTCGTTACCCAGGAGCTCGGCCCGCGCACCGATCTCGACATCCGCCGCAATCTGCAGCGTCAGGTCGAGGCCGAACGTTGGACCCAGCTTGACCGGCAGCTTGTTCGCGATTGCCGCGACACAGGCGTTGTCGATCTTGCGTCCCCGGCGAGCGCTCAGCCCGATGAGTATCACGTGCTGAAGGTCGGGCGGGCGCGCAAGCTCGAAACCCTTGGCCTTGCCGAACAGGTCGGCCCAGGCCAATGGAGGATCGACGAAAAGGCCGAGGCGACGCTGCGCGAGCTTGGCGAACGCGGTGACATCATCAAGCGGATGCACCGCGCCCTGACAGAACAGGGCATCGAGCGCGGGTCGGCGACCTATGTGCTCGCGGCGGAGCGCCTCGACACGCCAATCGTCGGTCGGCTGGTCGACCGTGGTCTCGATGACGAGTTGAAGGGCAGTGCCTACGCCGTGATCGATGGCACCGACGGCCGCACCCATCACATCAAGCTGTCCGATCTCGATGCCGCCGGCGACAGCGCTCCGGGTTCCATCGTTGAGCTGCGCAAGTTCCATGACGCGCAGGGACATGGGCGCGCAGCACTCGCTGTCCGTTCCGATCTCGATATTGAGCGGCAGGTTACCGCCGCCGGCGCCACCTGGCTCGATCGCCAGAACATCGCCCGCGAACCGACTGCGTTGTCGGAAGGCGGCTTCGGCGCCGAGGTGCGGCAGGCGATGCAGCGCCGTGCCGACCACCTCGTCCAACGGGGCCTCGGCGAGCGGCATGGCCAACGCACAACCTTCACCCGCAACCTGATAGACACGCTGCGTCGCTGCGAGTTGGAGGCGCTCGGCGAAAAGCTCTCGGCCGAAGCCGGCCAGCCGTTCAACCGCGTTCACAGTGGTGAGTTTGTGGCCGGTTCCTACCGGCAACGTTTCACGCTCGCCTCCGGCCGCTTCGCCATGATCGATGACGGCCTCGGTTTCCAACTGGTGCCTTGGACGCCGTCCCTGGAAAAACATCTTGGCAGCCACGTCTCTGGCGTCGCTCGCAATGACGACGGCATCGACTGGAGTTTTGGCCGCAAGCGAGGCCTCGGCATCTAGTCTCAATTTGAAGAAAGGACTGCAGCATGTCCGCCACCAAAATTCTCTGGGGCCAGATCCTCGCCGTCTTGATGATCGTACTGTTCACGACCTGGGGCGCGACGGAGTGGGTGGCCTGGCGCCTGGCATTCCAGCCCGAGCTGGGCAGGCCATGGTTCCGTGTCCTGGGCTTTCCGTTCTACCTTCCGCCGTCATTCTTCTGGTGGTGGTATGGCTTCGATGCCTACGCGCCGTCGATCTTCGTAGAGGGAGCCTTTATCGCGGCTTTCGGCGGTTTCGCCTGCGTCGCCGTCGCCATCGGCATGTCGGTCTGGCGGGCTCGAGAGGCCAAGAAGGTCGAGACCTACGGCTCCGCCCGCTGGGCCGACAAGCAGGAGGTCAAGGCAACGGGCCTTCTCGGCTCCGATGGGGTGGTGCTTGGGCGCTTTGACGGCGCCTATCTGCGCCACGATGGACCGGAGCATGTGCTGTGCTTTGCGCCCACACGTTCGGGCAAGGGTGTCGGCCTGGTCGTCCCGTCGCTGCTGACCTGGCCGAGCTCCGCCGTCGTTCACGATATCAAGGGCGAAAACTGGCAACTCACCGCGGGCTTCCGCGCCATGCATGGGCGGGTCCTGCTGTTCGATCCCACCAATCCCAAATCCTCATCCTACAACCCGCTGCTCGAGGTGCGTCGCGGCGAATGGGAAGTCCGCGACGTTCAAAACATCGCCGACATCCTGGTCGATCCCGAAGGCTCGCTCGAGAGGCGAAACCATTGGGAGAAGACCAGCCACGCCCTGCTGGTCGGCGCGACCTTGCATGTCCTCTACGCCGAGCCGGACAAGACGCTTGCCGGCGTGGCCGGTTTCCTTTCCGATCCGAAGCGTCCGATCGAATCGACGCTGTCAGCGATGATGAAAACCGCGCATCTGGGGCAGGCTGGTCCGCACCCGGTCATCGCCAGCGCCGCGCGAGAGCTCTTGAACAAATCAGACAACGAACGCTCCGGCGTGCTGTCCACCGCCATGTCATTTCTTGGCCTCTATCGCGATCCTGTCGTGGCAGAGGTCACGCGCCGCTGCGACTGGCGCATCAGCGACCTTATCGACGACGAGCATCCGACGACACTCTACCTCGTCGTGCCGCCGTCCGACATCAATCGGACCAAGCCGCTCATTCGCCTGATCCTCAATCAGATCGGCCGCCGCTTGACTGAAGATCTGCAGGTCAGGGCGAAAGGGCACCGGCTGCTCCTGATGCTGGACGAGTTCCCGGCGCTTGGCCGCCTCGATTTTTTTGAATCGGCGCTCGCCTTCATGGCCGGCTACGGGCTGAAAAGCTTCCTGATCGCTCAATCCCTCAACCAGATCGAGAGGGCGTACGGCGCCAACAACTCGATCCTCGACAACTGTCATGTCCGGGTAAGCTTTGCCACCAATGACGAGCGCACCGCCAAGCGCGTGTCCGACGCGCTGGGAACAGCGACCGAGATGAGGGCCATGAGGAACTATGCCGGCCACCGGCTGTCTCCGTGGCTCGGTCATCTCATGGTCTCCCGCTCGGAGACGGCTCGCCCGCTGCTCACGCCGGGTGAAGTCATGCAGCTGCCGGCCACCGACGAGATCGTCATGGTCGCGGGTGCTCCGCCGATCCGCGCCAAAAAGGCGCGCTATCATGAGGATGCTCGCTTCCGGGAACGTATCCTGCCGCCGCCGCTGCTGAGGGCGGCGGCGGAGGAGGGGAGGCCGGACGACTGGACGAACCTGCCTCTGCCTTCTCGTCCGCAGATTGCTGAAGCCATGTCGGCGCCGTTGGCCACGGATGACGACACAACTGATTCCGAGCGTCGTCGGCAACCCGAGCTCAGTCGCGTCGAGCAGGTCGTGAAGCCTTCGACCGAGAACGAATTCGAGATCGATCACCTGGATGACGTGGAGGACGAGGTTGCCCGCAACCGTCGACTGACGCGCCTGATGCAAGGCGTTGCGCGGCAGGCGTCGCTCGACCCCGGCGACGGCGTGGATATGTGAGGCTCCCATGGTAAAGCCACCTCGCAAGCAACGCCTGTCCGTCTATCTCGATCCGAAGGTCATGAGCAGGCTGGCCGAACATGCGGCGCGCCGTGATTTTTCACGGTCGCTCGTCGCCGAGGCGGCGATCGAGTCGTTCCTCTCACCCGATGCCGCCGAGCGGCAGGAGGCGGCGATCACCAAGCGGCTTGACCAGCTGGATCGCCGTATGACGCGCCAGGAGCGCGATGTCGCGATTGCCGTGGAGACGCTCGCTGTTTTCGTCCGCTTCTGGCTGGCGACAACACCGGCTTTGCCCGAGCCAGCGGCACAGGCCGCCCATGCCAAGGCGGGCGAGCGCTATGATGCCTTTGTCACCGCACTCGGCCGGCGCCTGGCGAGAGGTCCAAAGCTTCGGCAGGAGATCTCCGAGGACATCGATGGCGGTCTGGACACACACCAGCCCGGCAGGCCCGTGGGCTAAATGGCCTTGAGCGATGTCAGGATTTTTCGTTGAAAATTATAGTCTGTATGCTATAAGGTAAGAGCGAATGAAAACTCAAAAGCCCACGATATGGATGGGATCGTCGAAGGACGATCTGCGCGAGTTTCCGGTCGATGTTCGCCGGTTGATGGGTGTAGCAATCAACGACGCTCAGAATGGTGAGGAGCACCCGGCTGTCAAAGCCCTGAAAGGGTTTGGGGGCCGCAGCATCCTTGAGGTGGTCGACGACTTCGACGGGGATACCTACCGGGCCGTCTATACGGTGCGCTTTGCCGGTGTGATCTACGTCCTTCATTGCTTCCAGAAGAAGTCGAAGAAGGGCAGGGAGACACCCAAGCATGAAATCGATCTCGTGACAGTGCGATTGAAAGCGGCCGAGGCGCACTATCGCGAAAACTATGGCAAAGGAACAAAGTCATGACTGAAGACATCACCGCCGAAGTGAGCAGCGGCAACGTGTTTGCGGACCTCGGCTTTGACAATCCCGAAGAGGAATTGCTCAAGGCCAAGCTGGCCCGCGAGATCCGCGCCATTATCAAGCGCCGGCGCCTGACCCAGGCGAAGTCGGCTGAACTGCTTGGAATGAAACAGCCCGACGTCTCCGCGATCGTCACCGGGCGCACGGGTAAGTTTTCAATAGACAGGCTGGTTCGCTGTCTGGACCGGCTCGACTACAAGGTCGACGTGGTGGTTCGCCACAAGCCTCGACGGTCAACTCGTGCTGAAGCCGCTTGATCAGACGGCTTTGCGCGCTGGCGACGGCTCTCTAAGCCGGCACCTAAAGCAGAACAAATAATCGACGCCTTGCGCCGTTTACGGTGCCGGTAGCGGTATCGCTACATTTCCCCGAAAGAGTCCTTGAATCTGGCTTAGGGGTCACCATTTACCGGTTCATCATCCGGTTTCGGGGATGGGTGTGGGTGCGACTCCCACCACTTGGCTCGTTGTGGTTGCCTTTCTTCTGATCGTAGCGATTTTCGCGATTACCAACGGAAAGGAATAACCCGATGAAAAGAACAACGGCACGTAAAGTCTAAGCATATTCAACGCTCAAACGTTTAGCGTCCGGCCTGACTAAAGCTATCCTGGCAATCGCTACGACCACAGTGGTGGATACAGTAACTCACCTCATCCATGAGAAAGGCGCTCCCGAGCGCCTTTTTTGTCGTTTGCCGATCCACCAGATACGATCCTGTTATCCTCACCCAGCGCGTCGAGCATGGCGAGATAGGGGCCGGGCAACCCATGGTGCCGGCCGTCCTCGCGCATCAATGCTAAATACTCGGCATTTGGGCGAGCGGGATTTTCTGCAGCTCGGCTACATAGGTCCGCGTTTCAGTGGGCTCGCCATCTATAGTCACCAACATCGTCATCCGAATAGCGGTTCTCGCCCGCGGACGGCTAAGCCCGCTATGCGCCCAAGTGGTCATGCGGATTGGAGAGGGATGCCGGATTGGCAAGGCAGCTCCGAAGCTTTTGTAAAGTTGCATCATCCGGTGTTTGGAGAAGGTTGGCGCGGAGTTCTCTAACGGCGAGCGCCGCACCTTGCCTGAAGATCGTCAGCCTTGATTGCCGGTCGGCACCGCCAATCTCCTGTATTTGCACGCTACGCCACTACGCCTCGACATAGGTGTTGAAACCACTCGAGATACGGCTCTCTTAATCATCCCCGTCCTGGGGCCGTCCATTTTCCCCCGGATCGAAACGGGGACAGGATGGCAGCTTCCCATCACAATTCAGAAGGTCTGGCGCGCGGCGCACGTATGTTGCGCACAGCGCTCGGACCTGCGATCGCGAGCTATCTCGACGACGCGGGCGTCGTTGAAGTGATGCTCAACCCCGATGGGCGCTTGTGGATCGATCGCCTGTCCGAGGGGTTGTCCGACACAGGAGAGCGCCTGTCGGCGGCGGACGGCGAGCGCATCGTTCGCCTCGTCGCTCATCATGTCGGTGCCGAAGTCCACGCCGGCGCCCCACGCGTCTCGGCCGAGCTTCCCGAGACGGGGGAGCGGTTCGAGGGGCTTCTTCCTCCCGTCGTCGCGGCGCCCGCCTTCGCGATCCGCAAGCCCGCCGTCGCCATCTTCACTCTCGAAGATTATGTCGCAACCGGAATCATGTCGGCGCAGCAGGCGGACGCGCTGCGCCAGGGCGTTGCCAACCGCGCGAACATTCTCGTTGCAGGCGGCACATCCACGGGCAAGACCACGCTGATCAACGCGCTGCTCGCTGAGGTGGCCAAGACCGCCGATCGCGTCGTCATCATCGAGGATACGCGCGAGCTGCAATGCGCCGCGCCGAATCTCGTGGCGATGCGCACGAAAGACGGCGTCGCGTCGCTTTCCGATCTCGTTCGTTCATCGCTGCGCCTGCGCCCCGACCGCATTCCGGTCGGCGAGGTGCGCGGCGCCGAGGCGCTCGAACTCCTCAAGGCCTGGGGCACCGGCCACCCCGGCGGCCTCGGCACGATCCACGCCGGCAGCGCTATTGGCGCGCTGCGACGGATGGAACAGCTCATCCAGGAAGCCGTCGTCACGGTTCCCCGCGCGCTGATCGCCGAAACGATCGACCTGGTTGCCGTCCTTTCCGGCCGCGGTTCCGCGCGCCGACTGTCCGAACTCGCCAGTGTCGATGGCCTCCGCCTCGACGGTGATTACCAGGTCGCGCCAGCCGTCATCGAGGGCGACGACAGCCTGACCTTGTTCATCCAAAACTCCGAAGGAGAAAATCCGTGATCCAACGCCTGCGCCTCGCGCGCCATCGTCTCGCCATGACCGTTTCCGTTCCCACGCTCATCCTGGTGATGGCCGCGCCCGCTTATGCCTCCGGCTCATCAATGCCGTGGGAACAGCCACTGCAACAGATCCTGCAGTCGATCGAAGGCCCGGTCGCCAAGATCATGGCAGTGATCATCATCATCGTTACCGGCCTGACGCTCGCCTTCGGCGACACGTCGGGCGGATTCCGCCGGCTCATCCAGATCGTGTTCGGCCTGTCCATCGCTTTCGCGGCGTCGAGCTTCTTCCTGTCGTTCTTCTCGTTCGGCGGCGGAGCGCTGGTCTGATGGAGGGTTCGGTCGAACAGAGGGGATCAATGCCGGACTACGCAGTGCCGGGTTATGCGGTCCTCGTGCACCGGGCGCTGACCGAGCCGATCCTGCTCGGTGGCGCCCCGCGCGCCATTGCCATCATGAACGGGACGCTCGCCGGCGCCGTGGGGCTGGGACTGCGTCTGTGGCTCGTCGGCCTTGCAATCTGGGCGATCGGCCATGTTGCCGCGGTCTGGGCCGCCAAGCGCGATCCGCTTTTCGTCGACGTAGTTCGCCGGCATCTGCGCATCCCGGCGCATCTCACGGTCTAATCGAGGTCGCGCCGATGATGAACCTTGCCGAATATCGCAATCGCAGCAGCCGGCTGGCCGACTTCCTGCCCTGGGTGGCATTGGTCGGCGCCGGCATCGTCCTCAACAAGGACGGCAGCTTCCAACGGACCGCGCGCTTTCGCGGCCCCGATCTCGACAGCGCCGTGCCGGCTGAACTGGTCGCCGTCGCCGGCCGCCTCAACAATGCCTTCCGCCGTCTCGGCTCCGGTTGGGCGATCTTCGTCGAGGCGCAGCGCCATGCCTCGACCCGTTATCCCGACAGCAGCTTTCCGGATGCGGCCTCGACGCTGGTCGATGCGGAACGAAAAGCGGGCTTCGAGGAGGCCGGCGCGCATTTCGAGTCCAGCTACTTCCTGACGCTCACCTATCTTGCGCCCGCCGAAGACACCGCGCGAGCGGAAAGCTGGCTCTACGAAGGCCGCGAGAAGAAGGGCCTCGACCCCCACGAGGTGCTGACCGGGTTCGCCGATCGCAGCGACCGCGTCCTGCGCCTTGTCGAAGCCTTCATGCCGGAGTGCAGTTGGCTCGATGACGCCGAGACGCTGACCTATCTGCATGGCTGCGTCTCGACCAACAGCCACCGTGTCCGCGTTCCCGAAACGCCGATGTATCTCGATGCCATGCTGGCCGACCAGCCGCTGACCGGCGGGCTCGAGCCGCGGCTTGGCGCGTCGTACCTCCGGATTCTCACGGTCACGGGTTTCCCGACCGCGACCACACCGGGTCTGCTCGACGAACTGAACCGGCTGGCCTTCCCTTATCGCTGGTCGACACGCGCGATCCTGCTCGACAAGACCGATGCCACCAGGCTGCTGACAAAGATCCGGCGTCAATGGTTCGCCAAGCGCAAATCGGTCGCCGCGATCCTCAAGGAGGTGTTGACCAACGAGGCGTCCGTCCTCGTCGACACCGACGCCGCAAACAAGGCCGCCGATGCCGACATGGCGCTGCAGGAACTCGGCGCCGACTATGCGGGCATGGCCTATGTCACCGCGACGGTGACCGTTTGGGACGATGATCCCGGCATCGCCGACGAAAAACTGCGCCGGGTCGAAAAGGTGATCCAGGGCCGCGATTTCACAGCGATCGTCGAAACCATCAACGCCGTCGACGCCTGGCTCGGCAGCCTGCCGGGTCATGTCTACGCCAACGTCCGTCAACCTCCCATCTCCACCCTCAATCTCGCCCACATCATTCCGCTTTCCGCGGTGTGGGCGGGCGAGGTGCGGGACGAGCATTTTGCAGCGCCCCCTCTGCTCTTCGGCAAGACCGAAGGCTCGACCCCGTTCCGGCTTTCGCTTCACGTCGGCGACGTCGGCCATACGCTGATCGTCGGCCCGACCGGCGCCGGCAAGTCCGTGCTCTTGGCACTTATGGCGCTGCAGTTCCGCCGCTATCCAGGGTCTCAGGTTTTCGCTTTCGATTTCGGCGGCTCGATCCGCGCCGCCGCATTCGCCATGGGCGGCGACTGGCATGATCTCGGCGGCGACCTCAGCGATGGGGCAATCGACAGCGTCAGCCTTCAGCCGTTCGCGCGTGTTCATGATGTCCCCGAACGCGCCTGGGCCGCCGACTGGGTCGTGGCGATCCTGACGCGTGAGAATGTGACGATCACGCCTGAGATCAAGGAGCATATCTGGACGGCGTTGAGCTCTCTGGCCTCAGCGCCTGTCGAGGAGCGCACCATCACCGGCCTGGTCGTGCTGCTGCAATCAAAAGATCTCAAGCAGGCACTGCGCCCCTATTGCGTCGGTGGTCCCTATGGCCGGTTGCTCGATGCCGAGCGCGAACACCTCGGATCGGCGTCGGTCCAGGCATTCGAAACCGAGGGGCTGATCGGAACAGGTGCCGCGCCCGCCGTCCTGTCCTATCTCTTCCATCGCATCGAGGACCGGCTCGATGGCTCGCCAACCCTTCTCATCATCGACGAAGGCTGGCTTGCGCTGGACGATGAGGGCTTTGCCGGCCAGCTCCGCGAATGGCTAAAGACACTGCGCAAGAAGAACGCCAGCGTCATCTTCGCCACGCAGTCGCTCAGCGACATTGACGGCTCGGCAATCGCGCCCGCGATCATCGAGAGCTGCCAGACCCGGCTTCTGCTGCCAAACGAGCGCGCCATCGAGCCGCAGATCACGGCGATCTATCGCCGCTTCGGCCTCAACGATCGGCAGATCGAGATCATCGCGCGGGCGATGCCAAAGCGCGACTATTACTGCCAGTCCCGACGCGGCAACCGGCTGTTCGAGCTCGGTCTGTCGGATGTGGCGCTCGCGCTCTGCGCTGTGTCCTCGAAGACCGACCAGGCCGCGATCGCCCGCATCTTCGCCGAGCACGGCCGCGACGGATTCCTCGCGGCCTGGCTTAGCCACCGTGGCGTCGGCTGGGCCGCTGAACTCGTTCCCGCCCTAACCAGCCCCGCCCCCACCAACAAGGAGAAGTCCCCATGAACATGCGCCGTTGCCTTGGCATGCGGTTCGCCGCCGCACTGCTTGTCGCGCCCGCCGCATTCTCGCCCTTCCTGACGACACCGGCACAGGCCTTGATCGTTTTCGATCCGTCGAACTATTCGCAAAACGTCCTCACGGCAGCGCGCTCGCTCCAGCAGATCACCAACCAGATCACCTCGCTTCAGAACCAGGCGCAGATGCTCATCAACCAGGCGCGCAATCTCGCAAGCCTGCCGTTCTCCTCGCTGCAACAGCTTCAGCAGTCCGTGCAGCGCACGCAGCAACTGCTCAGTCAGGCGCAGAACGTTGCCTATGACGTGCAGCAGATCGATCAGGCCTTCCAGCAGAAATACGGCAACGTCTCGCTATCGGCTTCGGACCAAGAACTTGTCGCCGAAGCGCGCTCGCGCTGGGGCAACACGGTCGGTGGCCTTCAGGATGCCATGCGTGTGCAGGCGGGCGTCGTCGGCAACATTGACACCAATCGAACGCAGATGTCGGCGCTGGTCGGCCAGAGCCAGGGTGCGACCGGAGCGCTTCAGGCAACACAGGCCGGCAACCAGCTCCTCGCGCTCCAAGTGCAGCAGCTCGCCGATCTCACCGCGGTCGTCGCCGCGAACGGTCGGGCGCAGGCGTTGCAATCGGCCGAACAGGCCACCGCCGCCGACCAGGGCCGGGAGCAGCGCCGCCGCTTCCTGACGCAGGGCTCGGGCTACCAGCCCGGCAGTGCGCAGATGTTCTATGGCAAGAACTGAGGCCGGCGCGATGGATGCCAAGATCCTCGCTCGTGTCAGTGCGGTCGTCTTCATCGGTGTCGCTTTGATGGTGACCGCAATCGAGATGGACAGCAAGGACGATCAGCCTGATGCCCTTGGGGCACGGGACCGTTCCATCGCGTCACAAGACCCGCTCGCGTTCGAATTGCGCCGCTGTTCCGAGATCGGCGAGGCCGGCCCCCGCGATCCCGGTTGTCTGAAAGCGTGGGCAGAGAGCCGGCGCCGGTTTTTCGGTCAAAGTAACGCGGCAACCGCGCCTGCTCCGGTAGGGCCGGCAACGCTGTTTCCGAATGTGCCGGCGTCAGGCGACCGGCAAGAACGGGAGCGGACGGATGTGACCGCTCCCGCGATGCAGGTCGAGCCGCCTCGGCTGGAGATTCGCTGATATGGGCGGCATGGGCGTCATCGACCATTTCCTCGAAGTCTTCACGCGCTACATCGACGGCGGCTTCGGCCTGCTCGGCGGCGAGGTCAGCTTCATCGCCACGACGCTTATCGTCATCGACGTGACGTTGGCGGCGCTCTTCTGGTCCTGGGGCTCGGACGACGACATCCTGGCGCGCCTCGTCAAGAAGACGCTGTTCGTCGGCGTCTTCTCCTATCTCATCTCCAACTGGAACAATCTCGCCCGCATCGTCTTCGAAAGCTTCGCCGGGCTTGGCCTGAAGGCCTCGGGAACGGGGTTTACCGTCGACGATCTCATGCGCCCGGGCAAGGTGGCGCAGACCGGGCTCGATGCCGGCCGGCCGTTGCTGGACTCGATCTCGAACCTGATGGGCTATTGGTCCTTCTTCGAAAACTTCATCCAGATCGCCTGCATGTTCTTCGCCTGGGCGCTGGTGCTGCTCGCCTTCTTCATCCTTGCAATCCAGCTTTTCGTCACGCTGATCGAGTTCAAGCTGACGACGCTCGCCGGGTTCGTGCTGATCCCCTTCGGTCTGTTCGGCAAATCCGCGTTTATGGCCGAGCGGGTGCTCGGCAACGTCATCTCGTCCGGCATCAAGGTGCTCGTGCTCGCCGTCATCATCGGCATCGGCTCGACGCTCTTTTCCGAGTTCACCACGGGGTTCGGCGGGACCCCGCCGTCGATCGACGACGCCATGGCGATCGTGCTGGCCGCGCTGTCGCTGCTCGGCCTTGGCATCTTTGGACCTGGCATTGCCAACGGCCTCGTCTCCGGCGGCCCGCAGCTCGGCGCGGGCGCGGCGGTCGGCACCGGGCTCGCCGCTGGCGGCATGGCAGCAGTGGGTGCGGCGGCCGCCGGCGCAGTCGTTTCCGGCGGCGCGGCTGTAAGCGGCGGTGCTGCAGCAGCAGCTCGTGGTGGCGCCGCAACCGCGGGCAGGGCATCCACAGCCTACGGCCTCGGCGCCGCCGGACAGTCAGGCTTCACCGGCGTCGCATCAGGGCTCGGCGGTGTCATCAGTGCCGGTGCCCAAGGCGCCGTCTCACCGCTCAAGCGCGCGGCCAATAATGCGGCAGGCAGCATGAAGCACAGCTTCCAGTCCGGCTCTCGTGCTGCCTTCGAGACGACGGGCGGATCCTCCACCGCCGGCACGATCAGCGCGAACGCTGCCGAAGCCGGCTCCGCTCCCGTTGCGTCCTCCGCCACTGAAAGTCAGCCCGCCTGGGCGAAGCGCATGAAGCGCTCGCAACGGATGTCCCATGGCGTCCAGGCCGCCGCCCACGCTGTTCGCAGTGGCGACAGCCATGGCGGCGGCTCCTCGATCAACCTCTCTGAAAGAGACTGAGCATGTTCAAACGACCGTCCACGCACTACGGCAGATCCCCACAACCCGAGACGCCCTACCAGCGCGCTGCGCAGGTCTGGGACGAGCGCATCGGTTCCGCTCGCGTGCAGGCGCGCAACTGGCGGTATATGGCTTTCGGTTGCCTGGCGCTCGCCGCGGGGTTCTCCACAGCACTCGTCTGGCAATCCGCCAAAGGCTCGATCGTGCCCTGGGTGGTGCAGGTCGATCGTCTCGGCCAGGCGCAGGCCGTGGGACCCGCAGTCGGCGACTATCAGCCGAACGATCCGCAGATCGCCTTCTACCTGGCACACTTCATCGAACAGGTGAGGTCGATCCCCGCCGATCCGGTCATCGTGCGGCAGAACTGGCTGCGCGCCTATGACTTCGCGACGCAGGGCGGGGCGCTGGCTCTCAACGACTTTGCGCGCGCCAATGACCCGTTCACCAAGGTCGGAAAGCAGCAGGTCGCCGTCGACGTGTCCTCGGTGATCCGCGCATCGCCGGTGAGCTTCCGCATCGCCTGGGTCGAACGCCGCTATCAGGACGGCTCACTCGCTTCCACCGAGCGCTGGTCGGCCATTCTCACCATTGTCGTACAGCCCCCGCGCGAAGCCGACGCGCTGAGGAAGAATCCGCTCGGCATCTACATCAACGCCATCAATTGGTCGAAGGAGCTTGGACAATGACGCCCGCACCCTGCAAAGCCGCCCCCTGGAGGCGTCCGGCTTTCCTCATCCACTCAATGCCGGCTTTCCGCAAAATGGTGTTTCCAGCACTTCTGCTTTGCACTTCGGCGCTTGCGGGCTGTGCCACCAGGCAGAAGCCGCCGCAGATTTCCTATGACGATCCGGTCCCGGCCGTGCAGGCGGTCGATCCGCCCCTGCCCGTCAAGGTGGTGGAGCTGTCAAGGCCGCTGCCGCTTCCAGGTCAGTTGAAGCCGGTCGGCAAGACCGCAAGGCCCGAGCCGGAACCGACCGATCCGGCCGCGCGGGTGAACCTGGCCAATGCGGCCGCGCGCGTCCAGCCTGTGCGAAACGGCTTCATCAACTCGATGCAGGTCTACCCTTTCGTCGATGGCGCGCTCTATCAGGTCTATGCCTCGCCGGGGCAGATCACCGACATCGCGCTGCAGCCCGGCGAGCAGCTCGTCGGCTCCGGTCCCGTCGCCGCCGGCGACACCGTGCGCTGGATCATCGGCGATACCGAGAGCGGTACGGGCGCAGCCAAGCAGGTCCACATCCTCGTCAAACCGACGCGCGCCGACCTTCTCACCAATCTCGTCATCAATACAGATCGGCGTACCTATCACATGGAACTGCGCTCGACCCCGTCGACCTATATGGCGTCGGTTTCCTGGCAATACCCGCAGGACCAGCTCATCGCGTTGCGCAGGCAGAACCAGCAGGCTGAGGCTGCACAGCCGGTCTCGACAGGCATCGATCTTTCTCGCGTCAATTTCCGCTACGACGTGACGGGCGATCGCGCACCGTGGCGGCCGCTGCGCGCCTTCGACGATGGCAAGCAGGTGTTCATCGAGTTCCCGCGGGGCATTGGCCAGGGCGAGATGCCGCCCCTCTTCGTGGTCGGTCCAGAAGGCGACACGTCCGAGTTGGTCAACTATCGCGTGCGCGGCAACTATATGATCGTCGACCGGCTGTTTGCCGCCGCCGAGTTGCGCTTCGGCGCCGGCAAGAACCAGCAGCGCATCCGCATCTCCCGCACCGATGGGGTAAGAAGCAGTCGATTTTCATGGATGCGTGGCCCTGGCGAGACCCCGAAAGCTACGTCCCTCCGAACAGACAGGGGAGGGTCGTCACGATGAGCGACAGATTGGATCCCGGGAAGGAAGGCCGTGGGCCGACGGATGACGCCCGGCCGCTCACAGGCGAGCCGGCCGCGGCGATGCGGCTGCGCGCCGAGCCGCCGCGGGTGACGCGTCTGTCCCGCAAGGCGCTGGCCGGGTTAGGGCTCGCCGCAAGCCTCACTGTCGGCAGTGCGTTGATTTATGCGCTGCAGAACCGTCAACAAGGCCAGGGTCAGGAGCTCTATTCAACCGATAATCGTTCGACTCCGGATGGGCTCGCCGACTTGCCAAAGGACTATGCAGGCGTCCCGAAGCTTGGCCCACCGCTTCCCGGCGATCTTGGCCGCCCGATGCTCGCCGCGCAGAGTGGCGGCCCCGCGCTATCGACTGGTCCCGTTGGACCGGACCAGGAGGAGCAGCGCCGGGAGCAGGAACTGGATGCGGCGAGGACCGCGCGTGTGTTTGTGTCGACGCAAACACGGCCCTCAGGTGAGGCGACCGACGCTCAGCCTGGAACTGGCACGACAGGGACCCCGCCACAGACCGACCTCGCCAGCCTTGGCCTCGCGCCGCAGCCGGCCACACCCTCGGCGCAGGACCGGCAGCGCGCGTTCCTTGATCAGCCGCCGGACAAGCGCACCGTCTCGCCTGATCGCGTCGCGGCGCCGGCGTCGAAAAACGTGTTGCAGGCGGGCGCCGTCATCGCCGCCGCCATCATCACCGGCATTCGCTCCGACCTGCCGGGTCAGATTACCGCGCAGGTAACGGAGAATGTCTATGACAGCCCAACCGGCCACATCCTTCTCATTCCGCAGGGGACGCGCCTCATCGGCCAGTATGACAATGGCGTCGGCTTCGGCCAGCGCCGCGTGTTGCTGGTCTGGACCAGGCTGATTTTTCCAGACGGCTGCTCCATCGTGCTGGAACGTGAGCCCGGCGCGGACGCCGAGGGCTATGCTGGTGTCGAGGACGGCGTCGACTATCACTGGGGCGAGCTGTTCAAGGCTGCAGCACTTTCCACGGTTCTGAGCATCGGGGCGCAAGCAGGCTCATCGGGCCAGGAGAGCGACCTCATGCGCGCTCTGCGCCAGGGCGCCTCGGACAGCATCAGCCAGACCGGCCAGCAGATCGTCCAGCGGCAGCTCAACATAGCGCCGACGCTCACCATCCGACCGGGATTCCCGGTGCGCGTCATCGTCACGCGCGATCTCGTGCTCGAACCGTATGGAGGCTGAAATGGCCAAGCTGAAACTGGGGCCGATCGCCGACGACAAACCTGTCAAGGTCACGGTGGAACTCCCCGCGGCACTGCACCGTGACCTGACCGCTTATGCGGAGATACTCGGCCGCGATGCGGGGCAACGGCCAGCTGACGCGCCGCGTCTCATCGTTGCGATGTTGGAGCGGTTCATTGCGACGGGGCTTTGCCAGAGCAAAGCGCTCGGAGGGTGGTTGAAGGCCGGGCGACTGAAGTCGAACCGGGTCAGTCGCGCCCCCTTTAATGGAGAGATTTCAATTTTCGCGCTTGACGGGGGAATGCCCAGGTCGCGTTGCGGCCACCAGGTTTCTTGCGGTCCCAACCAGCCGCAGAAGCGCACGCTTTGGGTTCGATTCCAGCCACACTGCCTTGATAGAACTGACACTGCTCTGGCCACTGATCGGTTTCCACACCGTGGCGTCGACGGCGACAGTCCCGGCAAAACCCTCGCCCGCCAGAGCGACGCCTTGGCCGAGTTGCACCTTGAGGATGACCGTTGCTTCGCTGGCGCGACAGATTTGAATAGCGGGGCCACCATCCGCGGCAATCTTTTCCAGCAAAACCGGATCCTGCGGCGATCCGACCGAAACCAGCAGGCACGTATCTGCAAGATCCCTCCATCTGACTGCCGGCCTTTCTGCGAGCGGATGGCCGCCGGGCAGGAGAACGAACAAGCGCTCGTGCCCAAATAGCTCGCTGCGGCATAAGGCCCCGTTCTCGAGCCCGTGCGTGAAGACGATGTCTAGGCGCCGGCGACGTATTGCCGCCAGACACTGTTCATGGGGAACGTCCTCGATGGCGATGCTCACGTCCGGATGTAAGCTGCGAAATCGATCGACCAGACGCGCCACGAACGCCCGGCCTATCTGGCCGCACAACCCAATCTTGACTGTTTTGGCATCATCCTGGTCGCCGCGACCACCTTCGGCTAGGGCATCGTGCAAGCCTTCATAGTGAGCCCGGACGAGGTTAGTCCAGGCCCGGCCTGCTTCGGTCAGCCGAACGCCATGAACGTCGCGGTCAAACAACTGCATGTCCAGCAATTGCTCAAGAGCAACGATGTTGCGGCTGACACAGGATTCCCTCACTCTGAGAACTTTTGCGGCCTGCCTGAGGCTACCATGGTCGACAGCTGCGAAGACATGGTCCAAACGGCGCAACGTGTTGTTGACCTGTCTCAAGGCACAGGGAGCCTATTCCTGCGCGGCGGCGACGCTAGCGGGCAGGGCCGGATACAAGCTGGTTTCGTAGACGTACTCGTGCGGAATGGCCGGAGTGGCCATCTGGGAAAGGTACCGGTTCAGGTTTTCCTCGCTATTGCTCGCCGCGAGGCTGCAGAAGTTTCCGCTGTTCCACGTCAGGGCGCAGTACCTGAAATGCGCGCGTATTGCGTCGGCCATCTGTGCCAAAGTCACCTCATTGCCAAACATCGTATTCAGAACGAGGGTTTGCTTTTTCTCGATTTCGTCTGGGGGAAAATAGCGCGCCTTGAACCCGAAATCCTTCTGGTATTCGCGACGCCTGTAGTCCGGCTCCTCTGTAGCCCGGAACTTCTCGACGAAGACGAAGATTCCGTCCGGCTTGAGGTGCTGGGTCACGAACTCGATCTGGCTTGCCCTGTTTGGCGAGTACATCTGAAAGGTCGTATCTTCGAGAATAATATCGAACCCGTGAGCGAAATTTGCCAGTCGCGGATCCGAGCTCAGGACGTCCTTTGTCAAATGATGGAAGGGACCAATGAAAAAGTCGGCGTGCGGTGGTTGGCCATAGGCCATGAAGCATTTGTAATTCTCCGCGTTCGGGCTGCACGACAGTGAGCGTACCTGCCCATCGGACAGTTCCGACAGTGTCCTCGCCATCGTGCCTTCCGCTGTTCCAAGGCTGTATAGCGCAAGCGGGGCGCCACGCTGCCGTGCGTATTTCAGCACTGCGTAGGCCATCCGGCACTCCTCTTCCAATCTGTAGGGGATGCTGCCGTGATAGTGCTGGTCGAAAAAGCCTTGGCGGGCCGCGTGCAGGCTGACCAGACCGCGCAGCAGTTCATCGCTCGGCAGAAGGCGGGCGTCGGCCACGGGCTTGCGGATTGGCATCCCGCTCTTGCCAGCGGCGGTCGCAGCGAAAAAGCCGGCTAGTCCGTTGATCCGTGGGCCATGGTCGCACTCAGCCAGGAAGTCCTCGAGTCCACGCATCGCAGTATGCCTCCAGCACCGTTCCATTGGTGAGATGCCGATACGTCGATGGGGGAAATTCCACTAAGATAAGTGTGGTCTAATATTTCACCGGGCTCAAGTATTGGCTGAGCCAACTCGTAGGCCTGCCGGATACAGGCGGCTTTCACTCGTTTGCCATTTTTTCGCTAAAGTCACATCTTCTACCAATCCAGAGTTATTTGCGTGTTGTTCAGCAACCCATGGTTCGCCACATCATGCGACGACTGGCCACTCGCCAGTAAGGAGGCTGTGGATACGTGAATACTCTTGCGCTCGACCCGACCGAGAACCGCCGTTCACGGCACCAATCGCTTGCCCACAAGTATGAGAATTGGGGGAGTGTGAGGGCGGACGTGGTCAAAAGAACCGGGCTTGAGCGCCAGGAGACAAGAATCCTCCAGCCAAACCATTTGTTCCTGATGAACCTGATGGGCACGGCGTGCCGCGGAGAAGACATCGTGGATGGGCGCCGGATTGCCTTTTTGCCGCGCCGGGCCGGTTCGATAATCTTCATGCCCGCCGGCAGTGATTGGAATGGGTGGGACGAGGGGGACGCGACCGCTTCCTACCTCCTGGTCTCGATTGCAAAAGAGTTCGCCGACGATGTGTTTGCGGGAATGGCTCGCCATCGCCCGGCAGTGCTGCCGCCGTCGATCGGGTTTCGGGACGGCACTGTAGAGTTGGCGTTGCAGAGGATTGCCTTGGAGCTCAAGCAGCCTGACCCCATCAGCGCAACGATGGTGGAGTGCCAGGCCACGCAATTGCTCGGCCAAATGTTGAGGTTGAACGGCTTCCATCAGGAGCCGGCAAAAGGCGGTTTGTCATCGTTCGATCTCAAGCGGGCGGTGGACATGATCGAGACGTTGTCGGACGGCAGACCTACGCTCGCCGATTTGGCAAAAGAAATTGGGGTTAGCCGGTTCCATTTCTGGAGGGCCTTCAAGCAGTCCACAGGCATGACGCCGCACGCATTCATTGCGCAGCGACGGCTGGAGCAGGCCGCGGACATGCTGCGATCGACCAATCTGTCGGCGACGGAAATCGCGATGGAATGTGGTTTCGGCAGCTCGAGCCATTTCGCGACCGCTTTTAAGCGGGCTTTCGGTGCGGGCCCGACGGAATTTCGTCGTAAGAGCAGGATCTAAGTCGCCGCGTGTCGGTTCTCAGCAACTATCGGAAATCCCCAACATCACAGTAAAGCAGGCTTGGCGGAAGCAGGTATCCATCGGCAGTCAGCCCGGGATACGCCGCTCATGTCAAACCTGGTTCGAAATCATCCTGCGAAAGGACGGGCCAGCCGATCCAATCCCTCCCTGGGATTCCTGGCCAGCACGCTATCGGCGGCCGTTGCCCGAAACGGCTATTACATCGCCTCCGCCTGGATTCTCGTCGAGCGAGGATACGGAACCGCGGGCGTGGCGACGTTCCTTGCAATCGTCAGCGTTGTCGAATTCATCGCGAGCCCTTTGGCCGGCGTAGCGGCGGATCGATTTGACAGGCGATGCTTGAACGTTGCGGCAGACCTCAGCCGCTTCGTCGTTACGCTGGCTACCGCTTGCGCGCTTCTCTACGTGGACGTGTTTCTGATTATCTGTCTGTCAGCGGCCCTATTTTCGTTTTGCGATCGTGTCGCGCTTACGAGCTCTCAATCATTGATCCCCGTGATAGCGGACGGCCGCAATCTTGTAGCCACGAATTCTGCCGTCTTCTTCGTCATGCAGTTCGGCAATCTCGGCGCAGCTCTGCTTGCAGGGCCTTTGCTGCTTGAGCGCTCCCCAGCCCTGCCATTCACCGTCCTATCTGCCTTCTTCCTGTTTTCAGCCGGCTGCCTGGCCTTGATGCGGCTGGAACCGGTTTCGCGCGATGTCCGCATCGCCAAAATCGCGGCAGCACAATTCGATCCGAGCCTGCGTCGTCTCATTGTCGTCTACGCGCTTCTCTATACAAGCGCGGTGCTTGTCAGCGTCATGGGATCTAGCTTCGTCTTCCAGGAGCAGAGGGGTACTGCCGTGGATTTCGGCTGCCTCGAGGCTGCATGGTCGGCGGGCTCACTGATCGGCGCGGTCTCTCTATTCCGGATTGAAAGAGCGATGAGTACCGACGCGCGGCATCTCATGCTTTTGGGCTTAACGGCGCTGGTCCTCATGGCGTTGACATCTGTGCCCACGCCCTGGACGGCAATCCTTTTTGCCGCGCTCGGATTTTCATACAATCTTGGACGCGTCAGCGTTGAAGTCACATTGCAGTCGCTTATATCGGTCTATCTGTTGGGCCGGGCAAAAGGCATCATGCATAGTGTGGCCGTGGCCTTCGGACTGCTCGTCTTCGGCATCGCCGCCGCCGTAGGAGATCGAGCATTTCCTTCGACGATTTTCTTCAGCTTCGGAGTGGTGCTCCTCATCAGTATTTCGTGTTTGAGCCTCGGTGTAATTCAGACACAAGAAAAAGGTGAATCGTGAGGTGGAAGAGCTAACAGCAGGCGTTGATGCGAAACAGGCAGTCCTGGGGTCGCTGACGGCACTCTACCCCTGGATGAGCCCATATTATTCCCGGCCGATCCGCGATTATGCGTTTCGTCTGTTTACAGCGCCGGCTTCGGTTCCCATGCCAGAAATCCGGCTCCGAGCTTTCACCAAACTACTCGACATCATCAGAAAGGCAGCGACACGAAACGGGTTGTCTGCCGATACCGCCTCGGAAATCTGCAGGGATTTCGAAAGGCGCCGCGTGTTGCAGACAGGCCCCCATCTGTTTCTGCTCCTGGAGCCGGAAGCGTACTACACGCATATCTTCAGCCTCCTTGGTCTCTCGGCGCATGGCTGTTCGACCTATGTTTCCTACGCCGTCTCGACGGTGAATCTCGTCGAAAAGCCACGCAAGGGACCAGGCTGGCTCACCGTTGAGGGGAAGCCGGTCAACGTCTTCGGCCTGAGCCGAAGCCGGATGATCGGATACAGCCTGCTAGCCGGGCCGGGACCCTATAGGTTCGAGTTGTTACCGAGGGAGCCGAACACTGAGGCAGACGCGCTCTCGCTGCTTCGTAGCCTTCTGCCGAAGACGCAATTCGAGCGGCCCGCGCACGCCATCAAGGCAGCCAATCTCATCCTTTGGCCAAAAATGTTCGGAGGCCGCTTTGCCTTCCTGCAGATCGACGACGAGGATATTGCCGACCTGGTGGCCGACCATCTATCGGACGAAAATTCCTGGCTACGCATGAGACTGCTGGAAGACCCGAAGTTCGCCTCCAATATTCTTGCCGGCCTCGACCGGCTCGCGTCCGGCCCCTGGAGTGTCTGGCTCGCGCGCGGTACTGATTTCTTCTGGTTCTATGAAAATGGCAAACGCCTTCCGCTGCGTCTGATCGCCGGAGAACTCATCGATCCTGCGACCGGTATGAAGGTGGCGTGCTTCACAGCCCCCGACATCCTCGAGCGGCTGGCAAACCGCAGCCTTGTCCCGAATCTCCTGCTGATGTTTCTGGTTTTGTCGATCCTGCCCGGCGTGCGCGCGCTTGGAGGCAGCTATCAGCCGATCTACTACCCCCTGATGCGCTATGTCGTCTGCCGGGCGCTCGAGGCCGCAGGCGTGGATGAAGATCTTCGGCAGGCTCTCGCAACCGACGACGTGCCGGGAGCTTGGGGACATAGGGTAATCGAGTGTGATGATGATCCATTTGAGCTATTCCTAAATGGCAGGAACGGCGCCATGAGTGATCTTATCGACCGTTTGGGCGACATTTCCTTCGCCGAGGCATGCGGAAGCATGAAAGGCTTCGTAACTGACCCGTCGTGGCATGAACTTCACAGCCGGCTGCGGAACGGGCTGGTCACGCCGGCCGATGAGGAATGGGCTTTTTCCTAAAATGTTTTATACCATCTAGCAGCTGGCAAGTGTGGGCCAGAATACGAACGGCTGCTTCTCATGTCGGTCATTCAGTCGCTGTGCAAACGATCCCGAAAGCCGCCGTGGCTTAAGCTAACTGCTACGTCGCGCCTTGGTTGCACGGCCTCTTTTCAAGCGCTCCTCGTGCTTCCAAGCCAGATAGTCTTCCTTGTTGTCAAAATCGGGCTGCGAGAAATCAGTGAGTTCATCGCAGCTGGAACAGTGAAACATTTGCGATGCGTCCTGAAAGTGCATGCCGCACAAGCAGCCACAAAACGGGCAGCACTCTTCAAGCTCGAGGCTGCTCCAGTCCCAGACGCCGAGATATTCGGGCACGCCGTCACCATCGTGACCCACGACTTCAAAGACATCTGCATTCTTTTCCACGAACCCCTCGATGCCCGCGCGTTTTAGATCCTCAAGAATGTCGGCGGGTTGAAGGTAGAACCACTCTCTGGCGCTACTCCCGCCATGCCGGCCGATGTTATGCGCTGCATATTTCGTATGGAGCCGCCCTTCCAATTCGGTCTCATTCTCCGCTTCGATCCACCCCACGACTTTTAGTGGGCGCGAGTTGCCGGTCTGCAAGGCACCTCGACGGCCTCTAAGGTTCGTCGCGCGCCCGATCTTCATCCGCCAATCGGCGTTATTCTCCTCGAGGATGAAGTAAATGGGCATCGGTATTCGCTTCCATGTCAGACAAGCTACGCGGTCTTATCGCCATCATTCCGGCCCTCGATTGGCATCGACCTCATGTTTGAAAGCCGCCGTTAGTTCAAATGGGTGATTGCGCGGCCCTATGGCGCAAATTGGTGCTTCATGCGCTGACCGGATTGTCTGGCAGCACGAGCGAACGACGGCTCAGCGTCGCGATCGTCTGCTCGTGAACGACCGCGAGGGCGCCCTTTTCGTCCGTCCCCAAGCTCACGCGCTTTCCGGGCGCAGCAACCGAGGAAGGCAGGCGGCGGCACATGAGATCAGCAAGTGCGCTGTCCTCGACGGCGCATATGATTTGGCGACCCGACGCACAAAGTTGCGCTAACACCTCTGCCAGATGCACGGTTCGGAAGTCATCGACGTGCTGCACAGGGTCGTCGAGTAGTATGCTCTGCCAGTTGCTCCAGGCAATCGAGAGGTTGACCGATAGCAGGAAGGCCAGCCCGGTAGCCCTCCGTTGACCGCTGGAGAAGACGAACTGCGGATTGACATCGCCACCCACCCTCAAGGTCAGGAAGCGCTTAACGTCGCCGCGGACGCTATATTCGATGTCACCCCAGATCGGATGCGGCCGTAGCCGCTTGTAGAGTTCCGACATCAGTGGAATGACGCGATCAAGGCGCTGCTGCAGCGTCTCAGCCGCCGCCCGACGCGCCGCATCGTGGATCGCCTTGGCGCGGGTCTCGGCGGTGCGCGCGCGGCCGAGGCGGATTTCGGCCTGACGGATCCCTTCGGCGGCCGCCGACTGATCTCCGCTCGCACGGGTTATCACTCTATCGAACGAAAGGGTGTCGAGCAGCCGCAAGTCTGCTGCAATTGTCAGTTGCTCAGCCTCGACCGTGACAAGCCCCTGCTCGAGGTCGGCAAGGTCGGCGCTAGTCAGTGAAGCGTTGGCGAGGCGCTCCTCATAGTCTTGGACATATTTCGAGACACGATCGCGCTCTGCTTTGACCTCACTCAGAGCCTGCTCTGCCAGCCTAGCTTCTCGCAGCGCGGCATCCCGTTCGCGCTCCCTCCGCGCCTGTTCGACTGCTTCCTCATCGAGGTTTCGGGCGATCGTTAGTGCTTGGTCGAGCCCCCGATAGAAGTCATCGTGACTGACACGGCTCGCACATAGAGGACAATGACCATCACGCAGAGCAAGCTGGCGTCCGAGTTCAACCAAATTCTCCAGCTGGCGAGCCTGCCCCGAAAGATCAGTCGCAATGGGAGCGGCCAACAATGGCTTTAAGCTTTCCTCATATCGAAGCTGCGCCAGGTTGGCAGCCATAGCCGCGTCGGACGCGCGCCCGCTAATGGCCGGCAGGTCCCCGCGGGCACGATCATATTGCGAGAAGTCGGCAATCAAGGGACGCAGACGCTCGATTTTCGCCGTTATGTCAGCGAGACGCTGGCGAGCGAGGTCGGGCAGCTGCGCACTGGATGCGGAAATGCCAAGCGACCGCTGAAGGCGGGCACCTGCCTGACCCAGGAGATCGGCACTCGGCAGCGAGGCGCGTGCCTGATCCAACTGTCGCGCCGCCGTCGCTAGAGCGGCGGTCGCACCCTCGACCTCGGCCTGGGCAGCTTTCGTTCGGCCAGCAGCAGCAGAGTGGAGAGCCTGCGCGCGCTTGATCCAATCTTCTGCATCGACTGCTCCGATTGCATCGCGCAGCAGGGTAAAGCGGTCGCCTTCCTTCAGATCGAGACTGAGTCGGGCGATGTGCTCGTCACGGATGATCGTCGAGTTGCAGAGCTGCGCGATCGCCTCGCGCGGTGCGGCGTCTAACTGGAAGAGGTTCTCAACCTTCGCTCGAACATCAAAGTCCTTGGGATCGAGCGGTGTTCGCCGGATTTCGAAATGCCGGTCGCCGTCACGAAAGCCAACCTCCACGAAATGCTTAGCCAACTCCCCGTCCCGGCCTTCTGGGCCTGTCCACCAAAGATAGTCTTCGACGGATTCCCCATCAGCTTTCGCGTCCAGGTACTTGCTGATCGTTCCGGTAAGCGCAAATTCGACTGCATCGAAGATAGTGCTTTTACCGACGCCGTTGCGCCCGTCAACGATCGTGAAGCTTTCGGCGAAATCGATTCGGGCGGGCTTGCGATAGCCCCGGAAACCGTGGAGATGGACGTAGCTTAGTTTCACTGCCCGGCCTCCAGCATCTGCAGCATTGTAGCCTCCGGCGCGCCGCTGACGAAGGCGTCGATTAGTTCGACCGGCAGTTCCGAAGTGCGAAGGCGGATCTCAGAAGCCATGTCGACCGCATCCAACTGCGGGGCGTTCTGCATTGCGAGCAACGGCAACAACGCGCTGCGCGCGTCAGCTTCAGTCGCAACACCGGCGCGAGCGATCTTCCGCGTTCCGGTAAGGTCCTCTTCGATTGCGCTCAGCGTAATGCTCGCGCCATAATCTGCCGGTTCAGTCGCCAGAAGGACGAGATATGCATTCCAAGCTTTCGCTTCTGAACGACGAAGCCCAAACTGTGAGGCCTTGAGCACCTGCTGGCTGCGAGTGCGCCAGTTCACGATGAGGCTGACCGCATCTGGGAATGCCAGAACGAACCCGAGCACTGTATCGCCCTCAAATGCGAGATACTTGCCGAGGACGTCGTCGAGCGATGCCACTGAATAGTTGGCATCGCTCAGCTGTTGCGAGACGAACTGCAAACCGTTCACAGACCCAACTCCGCGATAGCGTCTGGGCGTGATCGCCATTTAATGGGCGCGCCCCGGGCGATCGATCCTGTCGGTGCGCCGCGTGCAATGCTCGGTGGCAGCGCTAAGGCCTCAGCGCCAACAGCAATGACATATTCTGGCGCGACGATCGGCGCGGTTTCTCGTGCATACGCTGCCTCGACCTCATGTAGTGGTCTGTTGATCGCTCGCAGAACACGTATCCGGGCGCCGCCTAAATTCCAGCAGATGTCTTCGAGTGTCGCGCCCTTCGCCTGGAGTTGGATGAAGGTCATACCCAATAACGGTTCTTCGACGGGTTGGTGACCCTTGGCTGGCTCGTTGGGCATGGCGCCCTCAAGATCCCGCCGGATGCGCCAGAGCGTCTGGGCATCTGCGGTCGAGGGCTCAAGCCACGCCGGGTCGGGCGGCGTTCCAATATGATCTTGGTAGGTTCCGGACCCAGAGTGCAAGACGCGTCGCAGCAGCGCGCGCGAAAACTCGACGCGAAGCTGATTCAGAAAGACCGCGCCAGATTCCTGGACGTGGAAGAAGCCGCTGGTTGCCCGCTGGCCAAGCTCGAATAGCGCCTTCGCCTTGGTCTCGAACACTGCGGTGTTGCATGGATCGACCACGATGATCCTACTCGGACTGACCGCGGCAAGCGATTGCTCGAGCACCTCATTGAGGTAATCCCAATCCGTCCAATAGCCTACGATGACGAGGTCTCGATCGAGGAGACGCTGGGTAAGCCAAGCAGCTCCTTCGGCCAACCGCGTCTGGATCGGTTCCGCTACCACCTGCCCGGCGGCCCAGACGGTTCCCGCTGGATCGGTCCAGCAGCCGTGGACCTTTAGCAACGGTGACTTGCCCGGCGGCAGCGCCGCAACCTTGTCGCGGGTCACGCCGACGCCGACGTGACCGAAGAGCAGATTACCGGCCGCTTCGATCAAGGTGTCGACGTTGGTCGATACTGCTGTCCCGATTCCGCCGGTAAGGAGCAGGTCGGCGGCCGCGAGATGACCGTCATTGGGCGTACCGGCAAACGCATCGTGATCGATGTAGGTCCGAAGATATACATCCACCAGTTCGCCCCGCTGGAAAAAGAATTCTGCTTGATCATCGATAGACTCTGCGAGCGGTGGTCGCGATGCGCCATAAGTCGAATCATATTTCTGCTTAGCTTTCCAAGCTAGGGCCGCTGCGCTCGGCACAGAACTTGGCGGCGCCATCGAGAGACCTGCACCGCACAGAAGTGCCAAACGGTCCGCAAAGAGGGCGTCAAGCGCTTTTTCGACGCCAGCTTGAAGATCGATGCCATCCATAATTTTTCGCAAACCTCCCCGCGCATGTGTAACGACAAACGCGCCCAAATAAAATGCGCAGGAGGACTCGATCGCGCCTATTTCGTTTCCCTGTACGCCGACGCGCGGATGGCTGTTTCCGCATCATCTGGAAATCGGCGATCGAACTCGGCGCGAACCCATCCCAATAGCCTGCCGAGCTGAGGCGGGCTGTCTCCCTCAGTGTCGTTGACCGAACCATGTGGCGACCGACCAATTCGGTCGGACCAATGTGCCGGCGTCTAGCTTAGCAGGGTACTGGGCAGCGGCGTTCGCAAATAAGCACAATGTCTTCTCACGGTATTTCAATACCTAGAAGCTGCCAGTCCACAAGCGGCCCAAAAGCGGGCATGGCTGCTCCGCACTTCAAAGCCGCCATCGTATTGGCTCGTGTGCACCATTGAAACCATCTCTGCGGTTGGGTGGAGCGCCGGCTCTAGCCGTTTTCGCAGCCTATCCCATCGTGATCGCGGTCGAGGTCATAGATATCCTCGCCCACGACAGTGACCGGCCCGTGTACATATGCGGGACCATTGCCTTTTCCAGAGGAGCAATCCACATCGCTGGCTATTGGGACACAGGCCCCCGTGTAGTTAGGGTCGCAGGGTTCCTGGGCATGAGCGCAACCGAGGAATGACGTGAAGCCAAGGGTGACCGCTCCTAGCCGACGAAAACTCAAGCACGCCCCCTGCCGCTTTGGTGACGGATCAGCATTCTGGATTCTCCCGCTAAAATAGTTCCGGGCTTTCATACCTTGTTCTTGAGGCGAGAAAAGCATGGCTACCTACTACTTAAGTTAAGAAGTAAAAGAGAGCAATTGGCGTCCAAAAAGAGAAGATCTATTCGATTCGATTGTTGTTTATGGAAAACTGTGTCGCTGCAACGAGCTCACCACGTATACACAGCCTTATCTTTTCATGCGTTACGTTAATGTTAATTGGCGACGCTCTTGATACCAGATGCGACCGCTGCATTGTCGGCGGATTGGGTAATGCTGTTGAAAAGGACGCACGCACTTTCTTTTTTGCGAAAATTGAACCCTAAGCACGAGTTATCGTTCGCGCATTGTAAGATGCAGTCGGGATAGCGTAACGGAGCGCTCCAATAGGCATTCCCAGAAATTTCCGTTTTGGTGGCGAACACCAAATTTGAGTAACGTAAATTGCTCTCGACCACCTTCTTTGCAGCCATGATCGACTCTTCGCTTTTGACCAGTAGGGATGCGTCCCCTTTCATAAAGCAGGCTCGAAATTTTGTGTTGTAGGTAACCGCCAAGCATCTGAAGTCGGAGTCGCAGGCGGTTTGGCACTGCTCAGAACTCACGTTCTTAATTGGCATATTCGGCAGGTCGTTTCCGATCGCGTCCCACCCGGACACAACAACAAATCCACTATCGGGATTGACCTCTGTCGTAGGAGTTTCTGGGGGGGCAGTTGTGGCCTGTTCTCGTGACGGGTCAGGGGTGATGTCTGAAGACGCGAATGTGCGACCGTCCAGCCACGCGCATCTCGTTGCAAGATCTACAGCCGATGAATCACTAAGGCCTACCAATTGAAGCGTTTGAGCAGCAGCGCCTGGCCCGGCTGGTGACGAGGTTGGGGCAGAGCGAGCGGCCAATGACACATTGACATCGACGCCGTTCACACTCCGGCGAGAGTAGCACCATGCCCGGTCCCAGGTTTCGTCGTTTTCATCCTTAAAGTGATGACCTGTAATTAGTTCCCAGGTGCTGCCTTGGAACTCCACATTCTTGGTAGCGAACTTGTTGAAGTCGACAGTCACGACGTCAGGCTTGGTGGGCACTTCAGCCTGTGGCGTCTCTTCCGGAACGGGTTTTGGTGTTGGAATAGGAATTGGTGCGGGATCATCATTCGTGACAGTGCGCGCGCTCGACTTCTCTATCTTTGGCAAGGCCACCGGTTCCGACAAGTTCTTGTCCCAGAGACCAAGCTTAATCCCTAGACCAATCCCAACTGCAGCCACTGCAATAGCCCCGCCAGTCGCCATCCGGCGAAAGGCAGTCGCTCGCGCCGTTTTCTCTTGAGCCGCGGCCTGAGCCTGCAGGGTCGGAATTGCCGATCTCTTGACGGCGAGATCGACTGCTTGCTCCAGCAGGGACGTATTATGCCTGACGAGCACTTTTGCGACCCTTCATTGATACCTTCACCAGGTCAGCGACCTCGGGGGGCAAATCCTGATCGAGAGCCTTGCGAAGGACTTCGGGATCATCGGTGAACAGCGGAACATAGAGGATCTCCTTGACCACCTTTTCCACGGGCACCTCAACCCGCTTCTCAACCTGTTTCTCGATCATAACTTCGACTGGTACCTTAACCGTTCGAACTCGGCGCCAACGCCAACTCAGCAGTGCTCTGCGGAGCAGCCTGGAAGTCTTGCTTTCCGAATGGTCCTCTTCTCGGGCGGCAATGCGCTGGAGCGCTAGAGCGACCATTGCCGTAATTGGTCCCGCGAGCGCGGCGATGAGCGCCAGCGAACCAAACCAAATGACAGAGATTATTCCGGCCTGTGCCTCGGTCACCAGCTCAGGCTTGCTGCCGTACCACCGTGAGGCAATGCGGCGAACCTGATCGGTCCGAGCCATTGGAATCCGCTCCTTCGCCAAGGCGCTGAGATCTTTGGCGATCTGGTCCTGTCTGACCTGGTTTTGCGCCGCCGTGTTTGCCTTGTTGGCTTCTGCCGCCTGGGCATCTGCGAGCCGTTTGCCCGCTTCGTCCAATCGACGCTGCCAAGCCTCGGCATCACTTTCGCGCGTTTGTTCCAGAGACGAACGCCTATCGACAAGCTTCTGCCTCTGATCAGTAGTCATAGGAGGGCTGTTTGCCCGTAGACGATCGAAATTTTCGCGCAGTGCGGCAATCTCTTCATCGAGTGGCTCAATTTGTGTGTCGAACTTGGCGATAATTTTAATGCGGGGATTGGCAAGTTTCGCCACTTCCGATTCCAGCCTTCTCGCTGAGTCACTATCGCCGGAATCCCGAGCCATTTTGATACGTTCAACAAAGCTGTCGCGCTGGCGCTCGAACTGATCGACGGCGTCTCTAACTTCACCATCGCGCTGTTGAATTAGTGCCGATCGAACCGCGCTTTTTTCGTCGACTTGGTCGCGAACGCGCGAGGCCTCTGGAGTAAGGGCTGTCGTTACCTCCAATTCCGTATTGATCTCGGCGATCTGCGACTGAAAGGTCGCACGGGATTTTCCTGCAAGAGACGTCAGTTGCTCAATTTCGGAACGGGCCTGATCGACCTGATCGGCTTTTCTACCAAGTTCGTCGGCAGAGGCCAACTTTGTCGCTTCCTGTTCAAGGGCATCAATCTTGTTCACAAGTTCCTCATACCGGAGCTGGCGCAACGCACCCGCTCTCTCCATTCCCATGAACACAGTCTCGAAAGTGATGCCCGCCAGAACGAGGAGGAAGACCAATATTATGGGCTTCCAGAGCCACGACGCACTGAAGAGCAGCGTGGCTATGGGTATTTTGGTAAGCTCAGCGATTGCCACCATGAGAAAGGGTGCGCTTGCGAGTGTTAAATCCATGGCGGTCACGGATTCGCTGGCAGAAAAGGCCTGAACACCCAAGGCTACGCCGGTCGTGAGCCCAATCGCTGCGGCCGCGACCTCAAGGGCCCAGGCGCCACGGTAGGTCCACTGGCCATAGCTGGCCAGCTTTTGGCTCATCACAGTTCGCATTCTACTCGCCCCCGACCAAGCAACTTTACGCCTTGATCGGAGCTAGCATACACTGAAAAATAACTATGTTAACGACTTTGGTTAGTCTTAGTTAAAGTGCTTTTTCTTAAGTGCCGAGGCAAGTATCAGGCGACGAAATATCGTGATCACGACAGTCGGTTCGAATGAAAGATCAACCCCACAGAGCGGCTTACGCAAGCCAGCTGAGCGACCTGAATCGCTTAAGTTTCCTTCAAAGCAGCTAGTCCGCTTTCGGCCCAGAAGTTGCCGACCGTAATGCGCCCCATGTCGGCCGTTAAAGTTGACTTGTGCCACCACCTGACAGCGGACATTACCGGCGACCGCGCTTGAGGGCGTAGTTG